>VERS01000399.1 GCA_018882545.1 Mycobacterium sp. | reverse complement strand
ACCGTCTGCGTCGGGGCGTTCGTCTTTCTCCGGCCAGGCCAACGCCTTCGGCGGTTCGAACCCCACCACCGAGGAGGCAATGCATGGCCAAGGCTGACAAGGCCACCGCGGTCGCCGAGATCACCGAGCAGTTCAAGTCCTCGACGGCCACCGTGGTCACCGAGTACCGCGGCCTGACCGTCGCCAACCTGGCTGAACTGCGTCGCTCCCTGAGCGGCACCGCCACCTACACCGTCGCCAAGAACACGCTGGTCAAGCGGGCGGCGGCGGAGGCCGGCATCGAGGGTCTCGACGAACTGTTCGCCGGACCGACCGCGATCGCGTTCGTCACCGGAGAGGCAGTCGACGCGGCCAAGGCGATCAAGAAGTTCGCCAAGGATCACAAAGCGCTCGTCATCAAGGGCGGCTACATGGACGGCCACCCGCTGTCCGTGGCCGAAGTGGAAGCCATCGCCGACCTGGAGTCGCGCGAGGTGCTGCTGGCCAAACTGGCCGGCGCCATGAAGGGCAACCTGACCAAGGCCGCCGGGTTGTTCATTGCTCCTGCATCGCAGATGGCCCGGTTGGCCGCCGCACTGCAGGACAAGAAGTCCGGCGAAGAAGCCGCCGCCTAACCCCGAATCCGAACCGACAAAAACACCACGAAAGGGCCCACCACCATGGCAAAGCTGTCCACTGACGAGTTGCTCGACGCGTTCAAGGAGATGACCCTCCTGGAGCTGTCCGAGTTCGTGAAGAAGTTCGAAGAGGTCTTCGAGGTCACCGCCGCGGCGCCGGTCGCCGTCGCGGCTGCCCCGGGTGCCGGCGCACCGGCGGCTGAGGCCGCCGAGGAGCAGGACGAGTTCGACGTCATCCTCGAAGACGCCGGCGAGAAGAAGATCGGCGTCATCAAGGTCGTCCGCGAGATCGTCTCCGGCCTGGGCCTCAAGGAGGCCAAGGACCTCGTCGACGGCGCCCCCAAGCCGCTGCTGGAGAAGGTCAAGAAGGAGGCCGCCGAGGAGGCCAAGGCCAAGCTCGAGGCCGCCGGGGCGAAGGTCACCGTCAAGTAGAGCTGTCATCCGAGCAAATCCCCCGCGAACCCCCCGGTTGGCGGGGGATTTGCCTTCGCTGGGGCAAACGTGACGCAGGCCTGACGGCGTGCGATACAGTGACCGCAACCACAGGTGTTGCGGCCGAGGTGCCGGGAAGGAATTTGGCATGGGCGTTCAAATCGACGTCGAGAACCTCAGCAAGTCGTTCGGTTCCTCGAAAATCTGGGAAGACGTCACCATGTCTATCCCCTCCGGCGAGCTGAGCGTCATCCTCGGCCCGTCGGGCACCGGTAAGTCGGTGTTCCTGAAGTCGTTGATCGGCCTGCTGCGCCCCGAGCGCGGCAAGATCATCATCGACGGCACCGACATCATCCAGTGCTCGGCCAAGGAGCTCTACGAGATCCGCACCCTGTTCGGCGTGCTGTTCCAGGACGGTGCGCTGTTCGGCTCGATGAACCTCTACGACAACACCGCCTTCCCGCTGCGCGAGCACACCAAGAAGTCGGAGTCGGAGATCAACAAGATCGTCATGGAGAAGCTCGACATCGTGGGTATGCCCAACGACGGGCACAAATTCCCCGGTGAGATCTCCGGCGGTATGCGCAAGCGCGCCGGCCTGGCCCGCGCCCTGGTGCTCGACCCGGAGATCATCCTCGTCGACGAGCCGGACTCCGGTCTGGACCCGGTGCGGACCGCCTACCTGAGCCAGCTGCTCATCGACATCAACGCCCAGATCGACGCCACCATCCTCATCGTCACGCACAACATCAACATCGTGCGCACGGTGCCGGACAACATCGGCATGCTCTACCGCAAGCACCTGGTCATGTTCGGCCCCCGCGAGGTGCTGCTGACCAGCGAGGAGCCGGCGGTCAAGCAATTCCTCAACGGCCGCCGCATCGGCCCGATCGGCATGTCCGAGGAGAAGGACCAGGCCACCGCAGCCGCCGAGGCGGCGGCCATGGCGGCCGGCCAGAGCGACGGCGGCGTCGAGGAGATCGAGGGCGTACCGCCGCAGATCACCGTCACCCCCGGCATGCCGGAGCGCAAAGGCGTCGCCCGCCGGCAGGCCCGGGTCCGCGAGATCCTGCACACCCTGCCACCGGCCGCCCAGGAAGCCATCCTTGAGGATTTGGCGAAAAACGAGGTACGGCCGACGGCCTCCTACGCCCAGCCCGACTACGGTGACTGAGTAAGGGCTGAGCCCAAGCTGAGCCTTACCAATTTATGACGCGCCCGGCCGTCAGCGGCTGAATCTGCGCGTTGTACTACGGCGTCGCGGTAGCGTTTGCCCGGACGTCTATGAGGAGGCATCAGGTAATGGGTGATCGTCGGGTTGTGCTGGGTACCAGCGCTGTTCTGGTCGGTTTGGGTTCGGCTTTACTCTCGGGGGCCGCAGTTGCTGCCGCCGACACCGGCGAGACCGGTCCGGCCGACACCGCAAGTTCGTCGGCGAAAGCTGATTCCCCCCGCACCACCGCACCCCGCCGCGGTATGAACCGCGACGCCGACTCCACCCGGCCGGTGCCCGCCGCCGCCACCGATGCAGCACCGACGCGTGCCGGCCGGACCGCCGTCGTCCTGGAGCCGGCCGACGAACCGCTGAGCGATCCCACGCCGCCGGACCGAACTCGGCCGGCCGCCCCGGCGGCAGGCGCCGCCGAATCGCCCCAGGCCATCGACGCCGCGCCGCAGGGCTTACCACCGGCCCAAGCTGGCCCGGCCCCCCAAGCCTCCGCGGCCCCCGCCGCGGCTCCGGGGGTGGAAGCGCCCGCCCCGGCCGCCGAGAGCCTGCCGGCCGTCGCCGAAGTGGCCAGCGCCCCCGCGGCGCCGGTCGCCTACGCGGCGCCCGCTCCGGCGCCCGCGGCAGCCGCAGACCTGATCGCCGACGCGCTCACCACGCTGGGCTGGCAGCCCGCCGGCGGCGCTGTCGTCGGCACCCCGGCACTGGCGGCGTTCACCGGGCAGCGGCCCGGGGCCGGACCCGCCGCGGTGACCGGCACCCCGTTCGTCGCCGCCGCCGGACCGGATCCGGCGGCGATGTTGCCGCCGGCGGCGATGCTGCCGGGCCAGCCCACCAGCGGTGTCACCGGCGTGCAGGTCGGCAGATCGCAACTGAAGATGCCCGGCGCGTTCATCGGGGACTCAGTGGCCGCGGACTGGTACTTCCCGACCCAGGTTGACGGCTCCGTCGACGCCCAGGGCCTGATCTGGCTCCAGCACGGCTTCGGCGCCACCAACACCTTCTACTCCAAGCTGGCCACCGAACTGGCGCAGCGGACCAACAGCATCGTCGTCGCTCCCACCCTGTCGTCGCTGCCCTTCACCTTCTCCGGCGGCTGGCTCAACGGTTCGACCAGCCAGGAGGCCGCCGCCGGGCTGCTGCTGGACCCCAACCGCACCGAACTGGTCAGCAGTGCTGTCGATGCCGGCTACAC
>VERS01000398.1 GCA_018882545.1 Mycobacterium sp. | reverse complement strand
GCGCACCACCCACAGCCGCGACGGGCTCTTCGACGTCGCCGACCGCTACGACCTGCCGGTGCTGGCGCCGCCGATCCCGCGCACGGTGCGCTTCGCCGAGGCCAGCGCCTCGGGATCCTCGGTGCTGTCCGGGCGGAAGAACAAGGGCGCACTGGCCTACCGGGAACTGGCCAAGAGCCTGCTGAAGTACTGGAAATCGGGTAGGGAACTGCCCACCCTCGAACTGGAGCCGACGGCGCAGTAAGACGATGGGGTGCAATGTCAAGCGGGTGGCCGCGCTCCTGGCGTTCCTGGTCGGCATGGCGGTGTTGGGACTAACGTCGTCGGGCGCGGCACCGGCCCCCCGCGGCCCCGGACTGAGCGGGCCCGCGCCGCAGGAGGTGCTGGCCGGGGTTTACGTGGTGAACATCCCGACGGTCAACCCGCCGAGGAACAGTTTCGACGCCGACTTCTACCTGTGGTTGCGTTGGCGGGGCGAGGCGATCGACCCGCCCGAGGGCATCCGGGTGATGAACGTCTTCGAGCGGTGGGCGCTGGAGACCGAGAACGTCTATGACGAACCCCAGACCCAACCCGACGGTTCCAAGCTCTGGGTCGTCCACTACCACGGCAACTTCAGCACACCGCTGTCGCTGCGGCGCTTCCCGTTCGACCGGCAGACCCTGACCCTCATCATCGAGGACGAGGTGCTCACCGCCAGGCGGATCACCTTCAAGCCCGACGACAGCCCGATCCGGCTCAGCCCCGACATCACCCTGCCCGGCTACGCCATCGGGGATCCCCGAATCACGTTCGGCGAGTTCACCTATGACGTCGGCCCGGTGGAGCGGGTGCAGCAGGACTGGACGTTCCCGCGGATCACCGTCGAGGTGCCGCTGACCGCCCCGGTCGCCTCGGGTGTGGTGAAGATCTTCGTGCCGATCGTGATCGTGCTGGCGGCCGCCGCGCTGGCGCTGGTCGTCCCGCCGGCGCACGTCGAATCCACGATCGCCCTGCCGATCACCTCCCTGCTCGCCCTGGTCGCCATGCACTGGGGGGTGTCCTCATCGCTTCCCGACGTCGGGTATCTGCTGATGATCGACGTTCTCTACATCGTGGCCTACGCCGCAGCCACCACCTTCCTGGCTGTCGCGATCGCCGGTGCGTGGGTGCTGCGGTCCCGCGGCGAGGCCGCCGCCGGGCTCATGCAGCGCCGCATGCTGGTGGTGACCGTCCTGGGTTACCTGATCGTGGTGGGGGCGGTGCTGGCGGGTTATCTCACCGGCAGCTGAACCCTGTTGCGCCGCCTGATGATCAACGTGTAGATCACCAGGTTGACCGCCGCCAGCGCGCCGGCGATCAGCCACTGGGTCTGCCGGGTCAGCCCGGCCGGGTAGATGATCGAGCCGAGGTAGTGGTCGATGAATCCGCCGCTGTAGCCGGTCTGTCCGGCCGCCCGGCGCAGCGAGTTCTCCAGCGGCGTCAGCGGGCACACCCCGCCGGAGGCCTCGATCCACACCGCCCAGGCCAGGGCCGGCAGGTGCGCCCACGCCAGCTTGGGCCGGCGCCACACCGCCAGGGCGCCGAAGGCCGCCCACAGGATGAACAGCCCGTGGATCACCAGCACCGCATCGGCGAGAAATGCCATACCTCGAGTATTCCCATCCAGACCCGGTGGTGTCGTCGGGCGGGAACAATCCCAACCGTGACGACACCGACGGTTGCCCAGTACACCCTGCAACGCCTCGCCGCCCTGGGCATCGACCGGATTTTCGGGGTGCCCGGTGATTACGCGTTCTCCGTCGACGACGCCGCCGAGACCGTCGCCGGCCTGGCATGGGTGGGCTGCGCCAACGAACTCAACGCGGCCTACGCCGCCGACGGCTACGCGCGGATCCGCGGTGCGGCGATCCTGTCGACGACCTACGGGGTCGGTGAGCTCTCCGCGCTCAACGGGGTGATGGGCTCGAAGGCCCACCGGCTGCCGGTGTTCCACATCGTCGGGATGCCCAGCGAACGCATCCAGCACCTGGGCCTGATCACCCACCACAACCTCGGTGACACCAGATACGACCGCTTCCAAGCTATTTCGGAGACGGCGTGCTGCGTGTCGGCGGTGCTCACCCCGGACAACTGTGTCGACGAGCTTGAGCGGGTGATCCGCGAGGCGCTGCGCCAGTCGATGCCGGCCTACATCGTCATCTCCGAAGTCAACGGACTGATGCCGGTGATCGGCGACCCCGTCGCCGGGGTGCCGTTGTCGGCGGTCAAGCGCCAGCGCAGCGATCCCACCGAACTGGCCGCGGCCGTCGACGCCATCGTTCCCCGGATCGCCGCCGCGCAGAACCCGGTCGCCACCATCACCACGCTGACCGCCCGCTACGGGGTCGCCGGGAAAGCAGCCGAATTCGTCGCCAAGGCCAACCTGCCCGTCGCGATCACCTCCTACGACAAAGGGGTCATCGACGAGTCGACGCCGCAGTTCCTCGGGATGTATGCGGCAGGCTCCTCCAGCCCGCCGGAGGTCCGCGGCATCGTCGAGGACGCCGACCTGATCCTGGACATCGGCGGTGTGCTGCTGACCGAACTGAACACCGCCCTGTGGAGTGCGGTGCTGGACACCGACCGGGCGATCTGCCTGCACGACAACTGGATTCGGATTGGCACCAGCATCTTCCTCAACGTCGCCCTCGACGATGTGCTCGACGCCCTCATCGCGCGGGTCGCCCCGCGCAGCCGACCCGAACCCCCCGCGCACGACCTGCCGGCCCTGACTGGGCAGAGCGACGACCCCACCTGCTCGGCGAACTTCTACCCGCGCCTGCAGCGCCGGCTCCGGGCCGGCGACACGCTGGTGATCGAGACCGGAACGTGCATGCTGCACCTCAACCCGATGCGGCTGCCGGCCGGTGTCGACGCCCAGAACCAGGGACTCTGGGGCTCGATCGGCTGGGCGACGCCGGCCACCCTGGGGGTGGCGATGGCCAAGACCAGCGGCCGCACCTGGCTGGTGACCGGCGACGGATCCCACCAGCTGACCCTCAACGAACTCGCGGTCATGGGCCGCTACCGCGTCACGCCGGTGATCATTGTGCTCAACAACGGCCTCTACGGCGTGGAGGACGTGCTCAGCCAGCGCGGGCACCCCTACGACGACCTCGCCCCGGTGCGCTACCACCTGCTGCCGGAGGCGTTCGGCTGCACCGGGTGGCTGGTGCGCAAGGTGACCACGGTCGGGGAACTCGACGAGGCCTTCGAGGCCATCGACGCCCACGCCGGCGCGGCCTACCTGGAGGTGATGATCCCCGACGAGGAGAGCCAGCCGCTGCCCGAGGAGGTCATCGACCGCGGCTACAAGTTGCGCACCCCGCGGGGCTGACCGATTGACGACTGCGTCAGAATCAGGACAGGACGAAAACCTGGAGGAGTGAGGACGATGCGCTCATCGGTGAAGGGGGGCCGGATCGGCGGACTGGCCGTGGCGCTGGGCATCGGCGCG
>VERS01000397.1 GCA_018882545.1 Mycobacterium sp. | reverse complement strand
CCCGCCTGCAGCGCCCGCAGCACTGCCTCAGCCACGCCGTAGCGCGAGTTGATGGCGGCCATGCTGGACAAGTCGTCGGTGAAGACCGGGCCGTTGAAGCCAGGGCCGCCGTAGCCGCCGCTGCGCAGCAGGTTCACCGCCGCGGCACTGAGGCTGGCGGGGGTGTTGCCGGTCAGGCCGGGAACCTCGAGGTGACCCATCATCACACCGACCGGACCCTGGGCGGTGAGGGTCTGATACGGGATCAGATCGCGGGTCATCAGCGCATCGAGCGGCGGGGTGCTCACCACCCCGGCGGTGTGCGAATCGCCGGAGCCCTGGCCATGACCGGGGAAGTGTTTGAGCACCGGGAGCACGCCGGCGTCGCGCAGTCCGCGGGCGAACGCCCCGGCGTAGGCGGTCACGGTGGCGGGGTCGGCCGAGAACGACCGGTCGCCGATGACGGTGTTGTCAGCCTGATCGGAAACATCCACGACTGGGGCGAAGTCGATGGTGATGCCCATCCCGCGCATCTGCCGGCCCCGGGTCAGCCCCAGTTGGTAGACCTCCTCGGGGGTGCTGGTCTGGGCCAGGGTGCGCGCCGGCGGGATCGCCCCGATCATCGACGACAGCCGCGAAACCCGGCCACCCTCCTCATCGACGCTGACCGCCAGCGGCAGCGGTCCCAGGTTGCCGATCTCGTTGATGGTGCCGTCACCGAGCATCGTCAGGTCGGTCCAGCTGCCGATCATGATGCCGCCGACGTGGTGGGTGCCCACCACTGCGCGAGCGTCGTCGGCGTTACGGACCCCCACCATCAAGGTCTGGGCCAGCTTGTCGCGGGTGGACATCGCCGCCAGCATCGAGGCGCCGTCCCCGCAGGCCGGTGGCGCGGGCGCCGCCGGCGGCGACAGCGGGCCGGACAGCGGGGTCACACTGGCCGACTCGGCGGCACTGACCTCTGCCGACGGCGGGACGGCCAACTTCCCGCCGGATCCCGAGCAGCCGGCCAAAACCATCGGCACGACCGCGCACAGCGCCACGGTTCGAACGGAGAGCGCGCTAAAGATCATCCGCACATGCTGTCATGACCCCGGCGCGAGTCAAACCGTGGTCAGCCGGTAACGGGTCTGGCGACCGGCGGTGCCATGTTAGGTTCACCGGCGGGGCTAACCGTGCGAAGCGCCCCCTACCAGCCCCTGAGTCCAGCCCGAACCAGCCCGAAGCCAGCCCGAAACCCGCCCGAAGCCAGCCCGAAACTGAGGAGAGCCGACGATGACCCGGTTCGTGGTGCCCGCCGCCGCCAGCGTTGTGGTCGGCCTGCTGCTCGGCGCGGCCTCGGTGTTCGGGGCCACCCTGATGATCCAGCAGGACACCAAACCGGCACTGCAGCCCGGTGATCCGGCGGCATCGGTCCTCAACCGGGTCGAGTACGGCAACCGCGGCTAGCCTGAGCACTCCCACGCCGACCACGGAGAAGTCCGCGGCCGGGGCCGCACCACTGCCGCGCCGCTGGCTGTCCGCCGTCTTCGGCGCCGCGCTGGTGCTGTGTTTCCTGCAGGCACCGGGGCTGATCGCCCCGGACACCAAACTCGATCTGACCGCCAACCCGCTGCGGTTCCTGGCCCGGGCCGCCAACCTCTGGAACAGCGACCTGCCCTTCGGCCAGGCCCAGAACCAGGCCTACGGCTATCTGTTCCCGCACGGGGCGTTCTTCCTGCTCGGCGACACCGCGGGCCTGCCCGGGTGGGTGACTCAGCGCCTGTGGTGGGCGATGCTGCTGACCGCCGGCTTCTGGGGTCTGTTGCGGGTCGCCGAAACGTTGGGCATCGGCACGCGGCCGTCGCGTCTGCTGGGCGCGGCTGCTTTCGCGCTCTCTCCCCGGGTGCTGACCACGCTCGGGTCGATCTCCTCGGAGACCCTGCCGATGATGTTGGCGCCGTGGGTGTTGCTCCCGGTGATCCAGGCCCTGCGCGGGGACACCGGCGCCCCGCTGCGGGTCTACGCCGGCCGGGCCGGGCTCGCCCTGGCGCTGATGGGCGCGGTCAACGCGGTGGCCAGCCTGGCCGGCTGCCTACCCGCACTGATCTGGTGGGCCTGCCATCGGCCCAACCGGCGGTGGTGGCGGTTCACCGGGTGGTTGGCACTGGCCGGTGCGCTGGCGGTGACCTGGTGGGCGGTCGCCCTGGTGCTGCTGGGCCGGGTCAGCCCGCCGTTTCTGGACTTCATCGAGTCCTCCGGGGTGACGACGCAGTGGACCTCCCTGACCGAGACGCTGCGCGGCACCTCGGCATGGACTCCGTTCGTGGCACCCAACGCCACCGCGGCGGCGTCACTGGTGACCCAACCGGTCGCGGTACTGGCCACCACCCTCGTCGCAGCCGGCGGGCTGGCCGGGCTGGCGCTGCGGTCGATGCCCGCCCGCGGACGGCTGGTCACCTTGCTGCTGATCGGCCTGGTGTTGCTGACGGCCGGCTACGCCGGCGGGCTGGGCTCGCCGGCGGCGCACGCGGTCCAGCAGTTCCTCGACGACGCCGGGGCACCGCTGCGCAATGTGCGCAAACTCGAACCGGTGATCCGGATCCCCATCGCCCTGGGAGTCGCACACCTGTTGGGTCGGATCCCGTTGCCCGGCAGTGCCGCCCGGCCGGTGTGGATCCGGGCCTTCTCCCATCCCGAGGACGACAAGCGCGTTGCGGCCGGCATCGTGGTGCTCACCGCTCTGATGGTGGCGACGTCGCTGGCCTGGTCTGGCCGGCTCACCCCGCCGGGTGCCTTCCGAGCTATCCCCGACCACTGGCATCAGGCTGCGGCGTGGCTCACCGCCAACAACACCGGCGCGCCGACCCCGGGCCGGGTGCTGGTGATCCCGGGGGCTCCGTTCGCCAACCAGGTGTGGGGAAACAGTCACGATGAGCCGCTGCAGGTTCTCGGCGAATCACCCTGGGGAGTGCGCGATTCCATCCCGCTCACCCCGCCGCAGACCATCCGCGCGCTGGATTCGGTGCAACGCCTCTTCGCCGCGGGGCGGCCGTCTGCCGGCCTGGCCGACACGCTGCTGCGGCAGGGCATCTCCTACATCGTGCTGCGCAACGACCTGGACCCGGAAACCTCTCGATCCGCCCGCCCGCTTCTGGTGCACCGGGCCGTCGACGGATCGCCCGGCCTGCGCAAGGTGGCCGAATTCGGCGAGTTGGTCGGTCCGGGTACCGTCGAGGGGTTCATCAGCGACAGCGGTCTGCGGCCGCTGTTCCCGGCGATCGAGATCTACCGGGTCGAATCGCCCGGCGGTGCGCCGGCCAATCCCGGCGCTCCGTATCTGGTCGCCGCCGCCGACATGACCCGGGTGGCCGGCGGACCGGAGTCGCTGTTGCGCATCGACGCCCGGCGCCGGCAACTCGGCCAGGCCGCGCTGGGGCCGATGCTGCTCACCGCCGACGCGCGCCGCGCCGGGCTGTCCCCACCGGCGGGCCGCGGTGTCATCGTCACTGACACCCCGGTGGAC
>VERS01000396.1 GCA_018882545.1 Mycobacterium sp. | reverse complement strand
GATGATGCTGGTGCACATCGGCCAGGGCGACATCGCCACCCGGGTGCACAACGGCTGGTTGTCGGCGCTGGAGTCCGGCGCCGCCACCGCGGACATCGCCCAGCCCGGGCAGAAGGCCTTGTCGACAAGCGAATTCGCCAGCGCGGTGATCGCCCATCTCGGCAATCGACCGAAGACCCTTTCGCCGGTGGACTATCCGCTCGTCGAGACCGAGACGACGGTCACTCTCAAACCGCGGAGGCGGGAGGAGAAGACCTGCGACGGGGTCGACGTGTTCCTGCACGCCGCTGACATCCACCCGGAGGAACTGGCCGCACGGATCAAGGCGGTCACCCATGACAGCTGGCTGCAGCTGAAGATGATCACCAACCGCGGGGTGAAGGTGTGGCCCGGCGGAATTCCGGAGACCTTCTGCGTGGACCACTGGCGGGCCCGCTTCCACTCTCCCGAACCCGGCCACGCCTCCGGCGCGGACATCGTCAACCTGCTCAACCGGTTGGCCGGCGCCGGTCTGGATTTCGTCAAGACCGAGGGCCTGTACCGGTTCGACGGGGAGCCGGGCTACTCCCTGGGCCAGGGTCAGTAGCCGGCGCCCCCCAGATAGTTGCGCAACACGGCCGTGACTGCGCCGATCTGGGCAACCGACACCCGTTCGTCGCGGCGGTGCGCCAGGTTGGGGTCTCCGGGACCGTAGTTGACCGCCGGGATACCCAGGGCGGCGAAGCGCGCCACATCGGTCCACCCGTACTTGGCCCGCACCAGCCCGCGGGCGGCGTCGACCAATGCCGCGGCAGCGGTGTGGTGCAGGCCGGGCAGGGCGCCGGCGGCCACGTCCGCCTGCCGGATCTCCACCGGCAGGCCGTCGAACACCTCACGGACGTGGATCAGCGCCGCATCCGGACTACGGTCCGGGGCGAACCGGAAGTTGACCGTCACCGAAGCCGCGTCGGGGATGACGTTGCCGGCCACTCCCCCGTCGACCCGGACCGCCGACAGGCCTTCCCGGTAGGTGCAGCCGTCGATGTCCACCGCCCTGCCTCGGTAGTCAGCCAGCCGGTCCAGCACCGGACCGAGCTTGTGAATAGCGTTGTCCCCCAACCAGGACCGCGCCGAGTGCGCCCTGGTGCCGGTGGTCGACAGCACCGCCCGCAGCGTGCCCTGACAGCCGGCCTCGATGTAACCGCCGGAGGGCTCACCGAGTATCGCGACGTCACCACGCAACCAGTCCGGCAACTCCCGTTCGATGCGACCCAGTCCGTTCGCGCTGGCTTCGATCTCCTCGCAGTCATAGAGGATCAGGGTGACGTCGTGCACCGGGTCGGCGACAGTCGCGGCCAGGTGCAGGAACACCGCATCCCCGGACTTCATATCCGAGGCGCCGCAGCCGTAGATGTGGTCGGCGTCGCGATGCGACGGGACGTTGTCGGCGATCGGCACTGTGTCAAGGTGCCCGGCCAGAATCACCCGGGAGGGACGGCCGAGGTTGGTGCGGGCCAGCACCGCGTCGCCGTGCCGGAGTACCTCGTAGCCGGTCTGGGCACGCAGCGCGGCCTCTACCTCGTCGGCAATCCGGCGCTCGGCACCGGACACACTCGGGATGTCGACCAGCGCGGCGGTCAGCACGGCGGGCTCGGAGCGCAGATCCAGCACGACTCCCCAGGCTAGCCCGTCGCCCGCCCTCGGCGAGCAGACACAAAGGACCCCCTCCACGCGGCGTGTCGGAACCCTTTTGCGTCTGCTCGGCCCGGAAGTCCGCGGCCCGGAAGTACCGTGTGGAGTGTGACATCTGCTGCGGGCTTCGGACTGGCCACCGTCACCGGGGACGGCACCGTGCTGGACGCCTGGTTCCCCAATCCTGAACTGGGCGCCTACAGTCCGTCGGGCACCACCCGGATCGCCCCCGACGACGTCCCGGAGGCTTTGGCCGCGCTTTGCGGCCCGGACGCCGACCGGGGTGTCGAGGTCGTCCCGATCCGCACCGTCACGGTGCTCGCCGACTCCCCCGCCGACACCTATGACGCCTATCTGCGGCTGCACCTGATCTCCCATCGACTGGTTGAACCGCACGGCTGCAACCTCAACGGCGTGTTCGGTGCGCTGACCAACGTGGTCTGGACCAACTACGGGCCCTGCCGCATCGACGGATTCGAGGAGGTCCGCATGCGGCTGCGCCGGCGCGGCCCGGTCACCGTCTACGGAGTGGACAAGTTTCCCCGGATGGTCGACTACGTGGTCCCTACCGGGGTGCGGATCGCCGACGCCGACCGAGTACGCCTCGGCGCGCACCTGGCACCGGGCACGACGGTCATGCACGAGGGTTTCGTCAATTTCAACGCCGGCACGCTGGGCGCTTCGATGGTGGAGGGCCGGATCTCAGCAGGGGTAGTAGTCGGCGACGGGTCCGACGTCGGCGGCGGTGCCTCGATCATGGGCACCCTCTCCGGCGGCGGCACCGAAGTGATTTCGGTGGGTCGGCGCTGCCTGTTGGGCGCCAACTCCGGACTGGGGATCTCCCTCGGCGATGACTGTGTCGTCGAGGCCGGTCTGTACCTCACGGCCGGGACCAAAGTCACGATGGCCGACGGCACCACAGTCAAGGCGCGGGAGTTCTCCGGAGCCGGCAATCTTCTGTTCCGGCGTAATTCGGTGACCGGCGCGGTCGAGGTCGTCGCCCGTGACGGCACCGGAATCACCCTCAACGAGGCCCTGCACACCAACTGACGGCGGTCAGGCCTCAACCCGCCCGGCACGACCCCCATGATCGAGGAGGAAAGCCACCGTGGAGCAGTTCGATGATGTGATCCTCGGCGGCGGGAAGGCCGGTAAGTCCCTTGCCCTGGCACTGGCCAACGCCGGCCACGCTGTGGCCCTGATCGAGAGAGGCCAAATAGGCGGAACCTGCATCAACGTCGCTTGCATTCCGACCAAAACGCTCGTCGCCAGCGCAAAAGTTGTCGAATTAGCAAGCCGCGCAAGCGATTATGGAATAACGCTGAGGCCCCCGCCAGCCGACCTGGCACCGGTGATCGAACGCAAGCGCCGGGTGGTTTCGGCGATGGTGGACACCCACATGACGCTGTTCACCACCACCCCCAACCTGAGTTTCCTGCTCGGAAACGGCGTTTTCGTGGGCGAACGGACCATCGAGGTCGCGATGGCGGGCGGTGCGACGCGGACGGTGCGCGGTGAGCGGGTCTACATCAACACCGGCAGCCACACCACGATCCCGCCGATCCCCGGTCTGGACACCGTCGACTACCTGACCAGCACATCGGTCATGGAACTGCCGGAGTTGCCGGCCCGCCTGGCCATCGTCGGCGCCGGCTACATCGCCCTGGAGTTCGCGCAGGTCTTCCGGCGACTGGGCAGCGAAGTGGTGGTCATCCAGCGCGGGGACCGGTTCCTGCCCAACGAGGACCTCGACATCGCCACCGCGATCCGGGCGGTGCTGGAGGAGGACGGGATCGAGTTTCTCGACAACACCGAGAC
>VERS01000395.1 GCA_018882545.1 Mycobacterium sp. | reverse complement strand
CATCAGCGCCGCGGGGTTCATTGCCACCAGGACGTCGGGGCGATCGCCGGCGGTGAGGATGTCGTAGTCGGCGATCTGGATCTGAAACGACGAGACACCGGGCAGCGTCCCGGCGGGCGCGCGGATCTCGGCAGGGTAATTGGGCTGGGTGGCGAGATCGTTGCCGAACAGCGCCGCCTCGGAGGTGAAACGGTCCCCGGTCAGTTGCATCCCGTCGCCGGAATCCCCGGCGAACCGGATGACCACCCGCTCGAGTTTTCGGCGGTCCTGCCCAGAGCGGTCGCCGTCGGGACCCACCTCAGGAGCCTTTCGCTGGAATGTCGCCGCCGCTGCTCATGTCGCGGCTTGTAGTTCCGATTATTGCACTTTCCCAGCCGACCCCGGCCGGGCTTCACACCGCCTAGATTGAAGCCATGGCCGATGGCGATGACGGCGGCCCCGCTGAGCGCGGGGTGACCGTGCGGCCGCCGAAGACCACCGCGGCCGGAGTGCCGGCCGTTCTGGTGGCCCTGCGCCGCAGCCTGGCCCAGATGGGTGCGGTGCGGACGGTGAAGACACTGGCCCGGGTCAACCAGCGGGACGGCTTCGACTGCCCCGGGTGCGCCTGGCCGGAGGAACCGGGCGGGCGCAAGGCGGCGGAGTTCTGCGAGAACGGCGCCAAGGCGGTGGCCGAGGAGGCCACCCGTCGGGTCGTCACCCCGGATTTCTTCGCCCGCTACCCGGTCTCGGACCTGGCGACCCGGTCCGAGTACTGGTTGTCCCAGCAGGGCCGGCTGACCCACCCGATGGTGCTGCGGCCAGGCGAGAGCCACTACCGGCCCATCGGCTGGGACGACGCCCTCGGGCTGATCGCCGAGCATCTGCAGGCACTGGCCGACCCGGATGAGGCGGTGTTCTACACCTCCGGGCGCACCAGCAATGAGGCGGCGTTCCTCTACCAGTTGCTGGTGCGCAGTTTCGGGACCAACAACCTGCCGGACTGCTCCAACATGTGCCACGAGTCCTCCGGTACCGCTTTGACCGAGTCGATCGGGGTGGGTAAGGGGTCGGTGACCGTCACCGACCTCGAGCACGCCGACCTGATCCTCATCGCCGGGCAGAACCCGGGCACCAACCACCCCCGCATGCTGTCGGTGCTGGCGAAGGCCAAGGCCAACGGTGCCCGCATCATTGCGATCAATCCCCTGCCTGAGGCGGGGCTGATCGGGTTCAAGGATCCGCAGAGGGTCCGCGGCGTGCTCGGCACCGGTGTGCCGATCGCCGACGAGTTCGTGCAGATCCGGCTGGGCGGGGATATGGCCCTGTTCCGGGGGCTGGCCGGCCTGCTGCTGGCGGGTGGTCATGAGGACCGGCCGTTCATCGACACCCACTGCCACGGGTTCGACGACTATGCAGCCCTGGCCCGTTCGGTCGACGTCGACACCGTGCTGGAGGCCACCGGGATCACCGCAGCGCAGTTGCACCGGGTCGCCGGGATGCTGGCCGCCTCCCAGCGCACCATCGTGTGCTGGGCGATGGGTCTGACCCAGCACACCCACGCCGTGGCGACCATCGCCGAGATCTCCAATGTGCTGCTGCTGCGCGGCATGATCGGCAAGCCGGGGGCGGGGCTGTGCCCGGTGCGTGGCCACTCCAACGTGCAGGGCGACCGCACGATGGGCATCTGGGAGAAGGCGCCGGAGTCCTTCCTGGCCGCGCTGGACAGTCGGTTCGGTATCCGCACGCCGCGCCGGCACGGCTATGACACCGTCAACGCGATCCGGGCCATGCGCTCCCGTGCGGTGTCGGTCTTCGTCGGGATGGGCGGCAACTTCGCCTCCGCAACCCCGGACACCGCGGTCACCGAGGCCGCCCTGCGCAACTGCGCATTGACCGTGCAGATCTCCACCAAACTCAACCGCAGCCATCTGGTGGGTGGACGTACCGCGCTGATCCTGCCCGCCCTCGGCCGCACCGACCGCGACCTGGTCGACGGCCGCAAACAGGTGGTGTCGGTGGAGGATTCGATGTCGATGGTGCATCTGTCCCGCGGCAGCCTGCCGCCACCGGGTCCGGAGGTGCGCAGCGAGGTGGCGATCATCTGCCAGTTGGCCCGCCGCCTGCTCGGGCCCACGCACCCGGTGCCCTGGGAACGGTTCGCCGCCGACTATGACGCCGTCCGCGAGGAGATCGCCGCGGTGGTTCCCGGCTGCGCGGACTACAACCGGCGGGTGCGCAGCCCGGACGGCTTCCAGCTGCCGCACCCGCCGCGCGATGCCCGCCAATTCCCCACCCCCACCGGCAAAGCCAACTTCGCCACCTACCCGCTGCAGTGGGTGCCGGTCCCGCCCGGCCGATTGGTACTGCAGACCCTGCGCAGCCATGACCAGTACAACACCACGATCTACGGATTGGACGACCGATACCGCGGTGTCAAGGGCGGTCGCCGGGTGGTCTTCGTCAGCCCCTCCGACATCGCCGCCCTGGGTCTGGCCGACGGTGAGCGCGTCGATTTGGTGTCGGAGTTCACCGGGGACGACGGCCTGGAGGAACGCCGGGCCCGCGACTTCCGGGTGGTGGCCTATCCGACCCCGCCGGGCAATGCCGCCGCGTACTACCCCGAGACCAACCCGCTGATTCCGTTGGACCACGTCGCGGACAAGTCCAACACACCGGTGTCGAAGGCTGTCGTCATCAGACTGGAGAGAGTCGGCCGACCGGAGCGGTCCGGCTGATGGGCCGGGTGACCACGCGGCGGCGGATCAGCCGGCTCAGCGCGGGGCGGTCCGCCGAACGGGCCGAGACCCTCGTTGTCGAAGAACCGCTGGAGATCCGGGTCAACGGCAACCCCGTCACAGTCACCATGCGCACACCGGGCTCGGATGTCGAACTGGCCCAGGGCTTCCTGCTCACCGAGGGCGTGATCACCGCGCGTGAAGACGTACTGACCGTCCGCTACTGTCCGGGAACCGATCCCGACGGCGTCAACCCCTACAACGTCCTCGACGTCACGCTGCGCCCGGAGGTGCCCGCACCGCAGGTCGACATCACCCGCAACTTCTACACCACCTCCTCGTGCGGGGTCTGCGGCAAGGCATCACTGGATGCTGTCGAGTTGGCCAGCCAGCACTCCCCCGGCGACGACCCGTCCACCGTGGCGGCTACGACGCTGGCCGAGATGCCGGCCCAGTTACGTTCGGCGCAAAAGGTTTTCGCCAGCACCGGCGGACTGCACGGCGCGGCGCTGTTCGGGGTGGACGGCGCCCTGCTGGCGGTTCGCGAGGATGTCGGCCGGCATAACGCGGTCGACAAGGTGATCGGCTGGGCGCTGGAGTCCGCGCGCGTACCGTTGGCCGGGACGGTGCTGCTGGTCAGCGGGCGGGCGTCCTTCGAACTCACCCAGAAGGCGGTGATGGCCGGCATCCCGATCCTGGCGGCGGTGTCGGCCCCGACGTCACTGGCGGTGGACCTGGCCGCCCAGTCGGGCCTGACCCTGGTGGCGTTTCTGCGC
>VERS01000394.1 GCA_018882545.1 Mycobacterium sp. | reverse complement strand
TAGTTCACGATCTCCATACAGCGCACCTGCTCAATGCTCTGGCAGGTCCCCATCAGTGCCAGCGGCACCAGGTCGTTGGCGAAGCCGGGGTCGATGCCGTTGACGAAAAGGCTCGAGTTTCCTTGGCGCGCGGCATCTTCGATGGGCTTGATCATTTCCTCGGGGATCACCTGCCAGGGCCACTGCAGGAACACCGGGCCGCTGCCCACCACGTTCACGCCGGCGGCCAGAATCCGACGGTAGTCCTCGAGAGCCTCAACCAGCCGGTTGTCGGCCATTGCGTTGTAGACCGCGCAGTCAGGTTGGGTGGCCAGCACCTCGTCGAGGTCGGTGCTGGCCTTGATGCCGGTGGTCGTGTCCAGACCGACGAGTTCGGCAGCGTCCTTGCCCGCTTTGCTCTCCGACGACACCCACACCGCGGTGAGTTCGTAGTCCGGGTTGGCGATGAGGGTTCGAAGGGCGTGTGCGCCGACGTTGCCGGTGCCGATCTGTGCGACGCGGATGGGCATGGTTTCCTCCTGCAGGTTTCGGGTCCGGGGCGGCGTTCAGAGATCGGGGATCGGAAGGTCGAGGTTGGGCACGATCAGTCCGCCGTCGACCTCGAGCATCTTGCCGGTCAGGAAGCTGGCGGCGGGGGAGGCCAGGTAGACCGCCGCGGCGGCGATGTCCTCGGGCTGGCCGAGGCGGCGCAGCGGGGTGGCTTTCTCCATCGGTTCGCGCAGCGCGTCGTTGGACGCCACGATCTCCAGCGCCGAGGTCATGATCGAGCCCGGCGCGATGGCGTTGACCCGGATCCGCGGGCACAGATCCAGTGCCGTGAGGCGGGTGTAGTGCGAGAGGGCGGCCTTGGCGGTGCTGTAGGCGGCAAAGCCACGTCCCGCCAGCCGGCCCATGGTGGAGCTGATGTTGATGATCGCACCGCCGCCGGAGTGCTGAAGCATCAGCGGGGCCGCGGCGACGGTGAGCGCGTGCGCGGTGAGCACGTTGAAGGTGAAGGCGTCGCGCATCTCTTTGACCGTCGTGGTCAGCAGTGTGTTGGGCATGCTGCCGCCGACGTTGTTGACCACGATGTCAAGCCTGCCGAAGGCTTCCACCGCGGCGGCGGCCAGCTCGGCGGTCCGTTCCGGTTGGGCCAGGTCGGCTTCGACGATGTGGGCCTGTCGGCCGGCGGTGGCAACCTGGCCGGCCACCGCATCCAGATCGGAGCGGGTCCGGGCGGCGATCACGACGTCGGCGCCGACCTCGGCGAAGGCCACCGCGATCGCGGCCCCTAGCCCGCGTCCGGCGCCGGTGACTATGGCCACTTGTCCGTCCAGACGGAACCTGTCGAGGATCAAGTCAGCTCTCTTCCGTTGTCAGGAACACCGTAACAAGGCCGAGCGAACTCCCTGAACCCGGAAAACGAACCTTTCTATAACGCGTTCTATTTCTTCGCCGGGGCCTTGCGTGCCGTTGCCTTCGGCGCTGCTTTGGCCGGTGCCTTCTTGGCCGGGGCCTTGCGCGGCGCCTTCGCCGCGGGCGCGGCGCCGACGGGTTCGGGGCCACCGCGGGCGGCCGATTCCTCACGGCGGCGCCGCACGCTGGCCTCGAGCTTGGCCAGCAGGTCCGAGACGTCATCGGTGTCATCGAGTTTGGCGGGCGCCTCGGTGGGGGTGAAGGCCTGCCCGCCGGCCAATTTCGCCTCCACCAACTCCTGAAGTTGCTCCTGATAGGTGTCGGTGTACTGCTCGGGGCGGAAGTCGTCGGTCATCGACTCGACCACCTGGCCGGCCATCTTCAATTCCGGCGCGCGCACCTCCACGTCGGCGTCCAGCGAGGGGAAGTCCGGGTCGCGGATCTCATCCGGCCACAGCAGGGTGTGCACGATCATCACATTGCGTTTGGAGAAGTCCTTGACCCGCAGCGCAGCCAGTCGGGTCTTGTTGCGCAGCGCGAAGTGGACGATCGCCACCCGGTCGGTCTCGCTGAGCGCTTTGGCCAGCAGCATGTAGGACTTCGCGGACTTGCCGTCGGGCTCCAGGTAGTAGCTGCGGTCATACATCAACGGGTCGATGTCGCTGGCCGGGACGAACTCCAACACGTTGATCTCGTGGCTGCGTTCCTCGGGCAGGGTGGCGATGTCCTCGTCGGTGATCACCACCGTCTGGCCGTCCCCGGACTCGTAGGCCTTGGCGATGTCGCGGTACTCCACCACCTCCCCGCACTCGGCGCAGACCCGGCGGTACTGGATGCGGCCGTTGTCCTCGGCATGCACCTGATGGAACTTCAGGTCGTGGTCCTCGGTGGCGCTGTACACCTTCACCGGGACGTTGACGAGCCCGAAGGCGACGGAACCCTTCCAGATGGAACGCATGCGATCAGTATGCCCAGTTATGCCGGATTGGCCGGCTCACTCACTGGAAGGGGAACCGGGTCGGCGGGGTGGGCCCGAGTGGCAGGTTGGGCGGGATGTTGAACGGTGTCACGCCGAGGGGCAGAACGACCGGGAAGTTCAGCGGAGTCGGTCCGGGCGGGACGTTGGGGTTGGCGCCGGGGAAGGCGCCGGGGGTCAGCAGCAGCAACTCGGCGGCAGATTCCTCCGGCGCTGGTGCGCACTCACCCGGCACTGCTACCTGGCCGCCGCAGTCGGGAACGAGGATTTCGGGGTCGGCTGCGGCCACAGGGGCAACGGTGAACGAGACGAACACCAGCACCGGAGCGGCTAACCTGATCATTGGCCCACCGTACCGCGGGTAATACCTTGTGGTGGTGATCGAGGTGTGGCCGCCGGGTGCGACGAGCGGGCCGATGGTCACACTGACCAACCCCGACAAGGTGCTCTACCCGGCCACCGGCACCACCAAGGCCGACGTCTTCGGCTACTACACGGCCATCGCCGAGGTGATGCTTCCCCACATCACCGGGCGGCCCGCCACCCGCAAGCGCTGGCCCAACGGGGTTGACGGGACGTCCTTCTTCGAGAAGGAACTTGCCAAGTCGGCACCGGCCTGGCTGAACCGCGGCACCCTGGCGCACCGTTCCGGTGACACCGACTATCCGATCATCGACACCTCCACCGGACTGGCCTGGATCGCCCAGCAGGCCGCGCTGGAAGTCCATGTGCCGCAATGGCGTTTCGGCCCCGACGGCCGGCCCGGACCGGCGAACCGGTTGGTGTTCGACCTCGACCCCGGCGAGAACGTCACGGTGACGCAGCTGGGCGAGGTGGCTCACGCGGTGCGCGAGATGATGGACGACATCGGGTTGCCGGTGTTCCCGCTCACCAGCGGCAGCAAAGGTCTGCACCTGTATGTGCCGCTCGCCGATCCGATCAGCAGCTCCGGGGCGGCCGTGCTGGCCCGCAAGGTGGCCCAGCAGCTCGAAGAGAGCATGCCCACCCTGGTGACCGCCACCATGACCAAGAGTCTGCGGGCCGGCAAGGTGTTCCTGGACTGGAGTCAGAACAACGCCGCCAAGACCACCATCGCGCCGTACTCGCTGCGCGGCCGCCCCACCC
>VERS01000393.1 GCA_018882545.1 Mycobacterium sp. | reverse complement strand
GGCCAGCAGCGCGCGCCAGTAGGTGATCCGGCTCCACGCGAGGTCGGTGTCCCCCTCGGTATAACCGGCCAGCCGGCTGCGCAGTGTGGCCAGCGGGTTCTCAGCGCGCGTGGCGTCGGTGATCCGGCGAATAGCCAACCGGCCCAACGGATCCCGGGCCGGAACCTCCGGTGCTGTGCCGGGCCACCAGGTGACCACCGGGGTATCGGGCAGCAGGAAGGGCAGCACCACACTGCTGGCGTGGTTGGCCAGCGGCCCGGAGGTCTTCAGTACCACCACCTCCCCGGCGCCGGCGTCACCGCCGACTCGCAGTTGGCCGTCCAGTCGCGCCTCGCCGGCCAGCCGGTCGATCGGCACGACCACGATGACCCGACAGGGGTGTTCGCGACTCGCGCCGACGGCCGCCTCGATGGCGTACTCCAGAACGGCGTCGGTGTCGAGCGCGACGACCAGGGTCAGCACCCGGCCCAGGGTGATCGCCCCGCCTTCTTCACGCAGCGCGGTGATGCGCTTGTTGATCTCGTTGGTGGTGGTCTGGGGAAGGTCGACGATCATCGGGTCGCACTCCGCTCCTCGCTGGCACTCATCACGGCCGCCGCCATTCCCGACCGGACCGCTGCAGCATCTCGAACGCCGATTCCGGGCCCCACGATCCGGAGTCGTAGGGGTCCGGGCCGGCCGATGCCTTATCTGACTCCGCCCAGTGCTCCAGCACCGGGTCGAGGATCTCCCAGGACAGTTCCACCTCGGCGTTGACCGGGAACAGCGAGGGCTCGCCGAGCAGAACGTCGAGGATCAGCCGCTCATAGGCTTCGGGGGAGTCCTCGGCGAACGCCGACCCGTAGGAGAAGTCCATATTCACATCGCGGACCTCCATGGTGCTGCCGGGCACTTTGGAACCGAACCGGATGGTGATGCCCTCGTCGGGCTGCACCCGGATCACCAGGGCGTTCTGACCGAGTTCCTCGGTCATGGTGGTGTCGAAGGGCAGATGCGGTGCACGTTTGTACATCAGCGCGATCTCGGTGACGCGGCGGCCCAGACGTTTTCCGGTCCGCAGGTAGAACGGCACGCCGGCCCAGCGGCGGGTGTCGACCTCGAGGGTGATCGCAGCGAAGGTCTCGGTGGTGGAGGTCGTGGAGAACCCCTCCTCCTCGAGCAGGCCGACCACCCGCTCGCCGCCCTGCCAGCCTCCCACGTACTGGCCCCGCGAACTGGTCAGATCCAGCGGCTGGGCCAGCCGGGTGGCCGCGAGCACCTTGAGCTTCTCGGCCTTGACCTCCTCGGCGCCGAAGTTCACCGGCTCCTCCATGGCGGTCAGCGCCAGCAGTTGCAGCAGATGATTCTGGATGACGTCGCGGGCCGCGCCGATGCCGTCGTAGTAACCGGCTCGCCCACCCAGGCCGATGTCCTCGGCCATGGTGATCTGCACGCTGTCGATGTAATGGCTGTTCCAGGTCGGCTCGAACAGTTCGTTGGCGAAGCGTAGCGCCATGATGTTCTGCACCGTTTCCTTGCCCAGATAGTGGTCGATGCGGAATACCGACTCCTCGGGGAAGACGCTGTTGACCACCTTGTTGAGTTCCCGGGCGCTGTTGAGGTCGTGGCCGAACGGCTTCTCGATCACGACGCGGCTCCAGTGGCCCTCCTCCGGATCGGCAAGCCCGGACTTCTTGAGCTGCTCGCAGACCACCGGGAAGGCGTTGGGCGGGATCGACAGATAGAACGCGTGGTTTCCACCGGTTCCGCGTTCGATGTCAAGTTTCTCCAGCCGCTCGGCCAGCCGCTGGAACGAGGCGTCATCGTCGAAACTGCCCTGAACGAAACGGATTCCGTCGGCCAGCCGGTCCCACACCTCCTGACGGAACGGTGTGCGGGCGTGCTTTTTGACTGCTTCGTAGACAATCTCCCCGAAGTCCTGGTCCACCCAGTCCCGGCGGGCGAACCCGACCAGGGCGAATGACGGCGGCAGCAGCCCGCGGTTGGCCAGGTCGTAGATCGCGGGCATGAGTTTTTTTCTCGAGAGGTCGCCGGTGACCCCGAAGATCACCAGGCTGCAGGGCCCGGCGATGCGCGGCATCCGCTTATCGCGCTTATCCCGCAGGGGGTTGCGCCGGGCGAGGGTGTCGGGGCTCATCGGACGCCGCTCACTTCAGCGCGTCCAACTGGGCCTGGGTGGCCTCCAGCAGTTCCGCCCAGGACTTCTCGAACTTGGCCACCCCGTCCTCTTCGAGGTGGCGGAACACATCGGCCAGGTCGATCCCGGCCGCCTCGAGGCTGTCGAAGACCGCCTGCGATTCGGCCGCGGTCCCTGCGATGGTGTCGCCGACGACCCTGCCGTGGTCGGCCACGGCCTCCATGGTCTTCTCGGGCATGGTGTTGACGGTGTCCGGGGCGACCAGTTCGGTGACGTAGAGGGTGTCGGAATACTCGGGGTTCTTCACCCCGGTGGACGCCCACAGTGGCCGCTGCACCCACGCCCCGTTCTGCGCCAGTGCCGTCCAGCGTCCGCCGGAACCGAACACCTCCTCGTAGGCGGCGTAGGCCAGCCGGGCGTTGGCCACACCGGCCTGTCCGCGCAGTCCGAGGGCCTCCGGGGTGCCGATCTTCTCCAGGCGGGCGTCGATCTCGGTGTCCACCCGGGACACGAAGAACGACGCCACCGAGTGGATGTTGTTGAGGTCATGACCGGCTGCCAGGGCGGCCTCCAGGCCGGCGAGGTAGGCGTCCATCACCGCGCGGTGGCGCTCGACGGAGAAGATCAGCGTCACGTTGACCGAAATGCCCTCGGCGATCACCGCGGTGATGGCCGGCAGGCCGGCCAGCGTGGCCGGGATCTTGATCAGCAGGTTGGGCCGGTCGACGATCTTCCACAACTCGATGGCCTGCAGCACGGTCTTGTCGGTCTCGTGGGCCAGCCGCGGGTCGACCTCGATCGACACCCGGCCGTCGACACCGTTGGAGGCGTTCCACTGCGGGCGCAGCACATCGCAGGCCTCGCGTACGTCATCGGTGGTGGCCGTGCGGATGACGGCATCGACGTCGGCGCCCCGCTCGACGAGTTCGGCGACCTGGGCGTCATAGGCGGTGCCCTGAGACAACGCCGCCTGGAAGATCGACGGGTTGGTGGTGACGCCGACGACGCTGCGGGTGTCGATCAGCTGCTGCAGGTTTCCGGAGCGCAGCCGGTCGCGGGACAGATCGTCGAGCCATACCGACACGCCGGCCGCGGACAGTGCCGCGAGGTTGGGATTCTGGGTCATGGGATCTCCTGGTTGGGTTGGGGGTTCGGTTCAGTTGTCGAAAGCCCGCTCCGCGGCGGCGACCACCGCATCGGGGGTGAACCCGAATTCGCGGAAAAGTGTCTTGTCGTCGGCGGATTCCCCGTAGCGCTCGATCGACACTATTTCCCCGGTGTCCCCGACGTACTTGTACCAGCTCTGCGCGACGCCGGCTTCCACGGCGACGCGGGCCGACACGTCCGGGGGCAGCACGCTGTCCCGATACTC
>VERS01000392.1 GCA_018882545.1 Mycobacterium sp. | reverse complement strand
CGGCCCGCTCGGCGGTGCAGGCGCTCAGGGACGCCCACGGCGGGCGGGCGGCGATCGTACTGGCGGACTGGCCGGGCGTCCCACGTCCGGACGGCGCACCGTTGCCCGACGGGGCCCGGTGGGCGATCGACCTCGTCGAGGCGCCGTATCGGCTGCAGGGTGCGCTGACGGCGATGCTGGCCGGGGTGGCCGTGGTGGACGACCTGGCCGCCGCCCTGGACCTGGTGGCGGCCCGGCCGGCGCTGCGGGCGGTCACCGCCGACGGAGACCTGGTCGGCGCCGGATGGGTGGACGGCGGTTCGGACCGCAAACCCAGCACGCTGGAGATCGCCGGGGCCATCGAGCAGGCCCGCGCCGAACTGGCCGCCGCCGAGACCCGGGTCGGGGAGTTGACCGCCGCTCTGGCCGGCGCGCTGACCGAGCAGTCCAGCCGCCAGGACGCCGCCGAACAGGCCCTGGCCGCCCTCAACGAGTCCGACGCCGCGATCTCGGCGATCTACGAACAGTTGGGCCGGCTCGGGCAGGAGGTCCGCACCGCCGAGGAGGAGTGGCGGCGGCTGAGCGCCCAGCGCGATGACCTGGAAGCAGGCCGGGCCCAGACGGTCGAGGAACTCGGCGGACTGGAGGCCCGGCTGCACGCCGCCCAGGAGACCCAGGCCGTGGTGGAGACCTCGCCCGGGGAGCGTCAGCAGATCCAGGCCGCCGCCGAGGCCGCCCGGGCCACCGAGATCGAGTCCCGGCTCGTGGTCCGCACCGCCGAGGAGCGCGCCAATGCTGTTCGCGGACGCG
This sequence comes from Mycobacterium sp., assembly GCA_018882545.1. Taxonomy (GTDB): domain Bacteria; phylum Actinomycetota; class Actinomycetes; order Mycobacteriales; family Mycobacteriaceae; genus Mycobacterium. The sequence continues at coordinate 2,724 of VERS01000392.1, read as the reverse complement.
CCGAGTCGCTGCGCCGCGCCGCCGCCGCCGAACGCGAGGCGCGGGTGCGGGCGCGGCAGGCCCGCGCTGCCCGCCAGCACGCGGCCGAGGTCGCCGCCGCCGTCTCCGAAAGCGGCCGGCAGGTTGCCGAGCATCTCCGCGGTGTGGTCGCGGCGGCCTCCCGGGCCCGCGACCGGCTGACCGCCGAACGCCAGCAGCGCGCGGCCGCGATGGCCGCCGCCCGCACCGAGGTGGCCGCGCTGACCGGCCGGATCGCCGAGCTGACCGACTCGCTGCACCGCGACGAAGTCGCCAAAACCCAGGCCGCGATGCGTATCGAACAGCTCGAGCAGACCGTGCTCGAGCAATACGGCATGGCCGGCGACGACCTGGTCGCCGAATACGGCCCGCAGGTGAGCCTGCCTCCGTCCGAGCTGGAACTGGCCGAGTACGAGCAGGCAAAGGAGCGCGGCGAGCAGGTGGTCGCGCCGGCGCCGATGCCCTTCGACCGGCCCACCCAGGAGCGTCGCGCCAAACGGGCCGAGCGCGATCTGGCCGAACTCGGCCGGGTCAACCCGCTGGCGCTGGAGGAGTTCGCCGCCCTGGAGGAGCGCTACAACTTCCTGTCCACCCAACTCGAGGACGTCAAGGCCGCCCGCAAGGATCTGCTGGAGGTGATCACCGGCGTCGACGAGCGCATCCTGCAGGTGTTCACCGAGGCCTACACCGACGTCGAGCGGGAGTTCTCCCAGGTGTTCTCCGCGCTGTTCCCGGGCGGGGAGGGCCGGCTGCTGCTCACCGACCCCGCCGACATGCTCAACACCGGGGTCGAGGTGGAGGCCCGCCCGCCGGGCAAGAAGGTCAAGCGGCTCTCGCTGCTCTCCGGGGGGGAGAAGTCGCTGACCGCGGTGGCGATGCTGGTGGCCATCTTCCGGGCCCGGCCCTCGCCGTTCTATGTGATGGACGAGGTCGAGGCCGCCCTCGACGACGTCAACCTGCGCCGGCTGATCGGGTTGTTCGAGCAGTTGCGCACACAGTCGCAGCTGATCGTGATCACCCACCAGAAGCCGACGATGGAGATCGCCGACGCGCTGTACGGCGTCAGCATGCAGGGCGACGGCATCACCGCGGTGATCTCCCAGCGCATGCGCGGCGAGAACCTGGTGAGCAGCGCTACAAGTTAGAGCGCACGCCCAAGCGGCGGAGCCGCTCCAGATTCGGCGTCCCGGCGCCGTGCAGGCAGACGCGTAGTTCCTCGATGACGCCGCGGAGCACGTCAACCACCGCGGCGGCCGACTCGAGTGCCGGCGCGAGCAGGGGACGGGCGATCGCCACCACGCCGGCGCCCAGGGCGATGGCCTTCGCCGCATCCATCCCGGAGCGGATGCCGCCCGAGGCCATCAGCGGTACCCCGGGCAGCGCGTCGCGCACTTCCAGCAATGCCTGCGCGGTGGGCACGCCCCAGTCGGCCAGCGCCGGATTGCGCACCTCGCCGTAGCGGACCACCTGTTCCACCCGCGCCCACGAGGTGCCCCCGGCGCCGGCGACGTCGACCGCCGCGATCGGGATCCCGCGCAGTGCGGCCGCCGCCTGGGCGCCGATGCCGTGACCGACCTCCTTGACCATCACCGGGTAGTCCAGCTCACCCACCAGCCGCCGCAACGCCTCGAGGGAGCCGGTGAAGTCGGTGTCGCCACCCTCCTGCATCGCCTCCTGCAGCGGATTGGTATGCACGGCAAGGGCGTTCGCGCCGACCCGGTCCAATGCCGCGGCGATCTGCTTCACCGGCCTGGCCGACAGCTGCGCCAGACCGATGTTGCCGATCAACAGGACGTCGGGCGCCACATCGCGGACCTCGAAGCTGACCGCCGCGGACTCGTTGTCCAGCATCACCCGCTGTGAGCCCAGCATCATGCCCACGCCGAGTTTCTGCGCGGCGGCGGCCAGGTTGCGGTTGATCGTGCGGGCCAACTCCGCCCCGCCGGTCATCGCGCCGATCAGCACCGGTGCGCTCAGATGATGTCCGAGGAATCGGCTGCCGAGGTCGATCGCGGCCAGACTCGTCTGGGTCAGCGCGTTGTACGGCAAGCGGTAGCGCTCGAAACCGGTGGTGAGCACTCCGTGCTCGACCGGGCCGTTCAGGCAGGCGTCGATATGGCGCAGTTTGCGTGCCGGTAGTCCGGCGGCGTCGGCGCTCATCGAAGGGCTCCCTGCGAGAATGGCGCGGTGTCCCAGGGTCTCTGGATCGCCGTCGCGGTCATCGCCGTCCTCATCGTCGTCGCGCTGGTCATCGGGTCCCTGCGCTACCGGCGGCGGCAGGTCAGCCTGCGCGGCCGGCCCGAGACCTCTCTCGAGGCTGCCACACCCGCGGACCGATCCGGCGGCTACACCGCGTCGACGGGGATCACCTTCACGCAATCGTCAGGGCTGGACACCACCGGACTGCCCGGCGTCGGCGACGACGCCGCCGTGCCGCGGGATTCGGTGAAACGGCCGATCGCGCAGGTTCACCTTCCCGAACCGCCGGTCAGCCCGGAGACCGCCGAGACCATCACCCGCGACGCCGGTGTCATCCCGCCCACGGTGGGCGAGCTCGGAGCCATCGCTCCGACGGCGGGCCGGCTGGAACGGTTGCGCGGCCGGCTGGCCAAATCCCAGAGTGTCTTCGGGCGCAGCATGCTCGGTCTGCTCGGCGGCGGGGATCTCGACGAGGACTCCTGGCAGGACGTCGAGGACACCCTGCTG
>VERS01000391.1 GCA_018882545.1 Mycobacterium sp. | reverse complement strand
CTACGGCGGTGGGCCGGGCATGGTGATGAAGGCGCCGGTGTGGGGTGATGCGCTCGACGAAATCGGCACCGCGGAGACGCTGCTGGTGGTGCCGACCCCGGCGGGCCGGCTGTTCACCCAGGCCGACGCTCAACGCTGGACAGCCGAACGGCATCTGGTGTTCGCCTGCGGCCGCTACGAGGGTATCGACCAGCGGGTCGCCGAGGACGCCGCCACCCGGATGCGCGTCGAGGAGGTCTCCATCGGGGATTACGTGCTGGCCGGGGGAGAGGCCGCCGCGCTGGTGATGATCGAGGCGGTCGTGCGTCTGCTGCCCGACGTGATCGGCAATCCGCTTTCCCATCAGGAGGATTCCCATTCCCAGGGCCTACTCGAGGGGCCCAGCTACACCAGGCCTGCGGTCTGGCGGGGTCTGCAGGTGCCGGAGATCCTGTTATCCGGTGACCACGCCAGGATCGCCGCCTGGCGGCGGCAGCAGGCAGTCGAGCGCACCCGCGCGCGTCGACCGGAGCTTCTCGGCGAGAGCTGACTCGTCGGGGGTCACTTGCCGACGAGGCGACCGGCCACCGCGATGAGCAGCCGCCGCGGCGCCAACTTCGTGCCCACCCGTGCGGTGGCGGCGTTCGCCAGACCGTCGACGAAACTCGGCTTGGTCCCGGGTAGCGCCCGCATGGTGTTGTCGACCACCTGCTTGGCGGAACGCTTCACCCCAACGGCGGCGGACTCCCCGGCAACATCGAAGAACTCGGTTGCCGTCGCCCCCGGGCAGACCGCCAGGACCCGGATGCCGTGGCGCTGCTCCTCCCCGTAGAGGGCCTCGGTGAAGGAGAGCACGAAGGCCTTGGTGGCGGCGTAGACGGCCATGTGGGGAACCGGCTGAAAGGACGCTGTCGAGGCGATGTTGATGATCGTGCCCCGTCGGCGGGCCCGCATGGCCGGCAGATAGCGCGCGGTCAGGCCGACCAGCGTGCCGCAGTTCAGCTGGATCTCGTCGGCGAGCCGCTGGGGTTCTGCGTCGATGACATCCCCATGGGTGCCGAACCCGGCGTTGTTGACCAGGACGTCGATCTCGATACCGAGATCGCTTGTGCGCGAGTGTAATTGGGCGGCCGAATCCGGAGCCGAGAGGTCTTGCGAGAGAACCGTCACCTGCACGCCGTGCGCCGAGCGCAGCTGGTCGGCGAGGGCGCTGAGCGCCTGCTCACGGCGGGCCACCAGGACGAGATCGTGGCGCTGGGCGGCGAACTGGCGGGCGTATTCGGCCCCGAGTCCCGAGGACGCGCCGGTGATCAGGGTTGCCATGATCGCATCAGATCCTTCCGCCGGGGAACATCGTCTTCACGATGCGGGTGAGGGTGTTGCGGGCGGTCTTCTCGTCGGCCGACTGCATTGCCGCGACAGCGATCACGAAGCGGCGGTCGGCTCCCACCACGCCGGTGGACAGGTGCACCTGCTTGTCGGGCGCCCAGCAGCACATCCAGCCCTGCTTGACCGCGACCGGTTCGGCGTACAGGCCGTCGGGGATGCCGAACCGCTGGGGGTAGCCGTCGGCGGCGATCGGCGTGGACTTGCCCAGATCGGCCAGGATCACGTCGGCCTGTTGGGCGGGTAGCCCACCGGCACTGTTGAGCAGCAGCTCGTAGTAGCGCACCAGGTTCGATGTGGTGCTCATGGTGTTCCACCACTCCCCGTCGTAGGGCACGGTGGTGCTGCCCAGGTTGTAGCGGTCGGCAACCCGCCTGATGATGGCGTCGCCCCCGCCGCGTTTCCAGAACTCGCCGGCCGGGACGTCCGCGGAGGACCGCAGCATGACGTCCAACTCGCGCCGGTCGGCGGCGCTGAGTCGCTTCTTGCGCCGAACCGCCTGGGCCAGCAGGTCGTCGGCGATGAAGAGCTTGGAAACCGAGGCGATCGGGAACGGCGACTGGTCGCCGCTGGAGATCACCCGGCCGGTGCTGCGGTCCAGCAGGGTCAGGCTGATGTTCGCGCCGAGCCGGCGGGCCTCCGCGGTGGCCCGTCGGGCCAGGGCCTGCAGTCTGTCGTCGGGATCGGCCGGTGCCGCCTGGCGGGCCGTGTCGGGTCCGGCCGGCGTCGAGTCCTGATGGCCGTGGGCGTGGACCGCCGCCGAGGATCCGGCACCCAGAATCACCGCGACCGCCGCCGCCGTGCCGGTCAGAAGCCTCGAGACGCGAGGTCGCATGCGCCCTCCTCGTCGGCAGAATACGCGGCACCAGGGTAATCGCGCCGGGATCGGCGAGGTCGGCGGGGCGGGCGATTTCTCACCCCGGCCGCCGTTCTGGCACAATGAGGCGGTTGCCCGCGCGGGCCGGTCCCCGGTCGGCTGCTGCGGCAGACTTCTGACCACCAGCTCAGCGACGTCAGGCGCATGCGCCCCGAGCCGCCCGGAGCCCGACCGCAAGGGACCACCAGGAGATGAACACTCTCGACTTCATCGATCAGGCGTCGCTGCGCGACGACATCCCTGCCTTCGGACCGGGTGACACCGTCAACGTCCACGTGAAGGTCATCGAGGGCAACAAACAGCGCATCCAGGTGTTCAAGGGTGTCGTGTTGCGCCGGTCCGGCGGCGGAATCAGGGAGACCTTCACCGTGCGCAAGGAGAGCTACGGCGTCGGCGTCGAGCGGACCTTCCCGGTGCACTCGCCCAACATCGACCACATCGAGCTCGTCACCCGCGGCGATGTGCGCCGGGCGAAGTTGTACTACCTGCGCGAGTTGCGGGGCAAGAAAGCCAAGATCAAGGAGAAGCGCTGAGCTCGCTGCCCGGGATCTGATGTCGGAGCTCAAGGCTGCGCTGAAGTCGAAGCTCACGGCTTCGCCGGCGCCGAAACCGGCCCGTAGCGGGGATTCGGGCCTGTCCATGACTACGCTGATCCCGTGACCGCCACCCCCGACCCAGCCGATCCGACCCCCGGGGAGCTCGATCAGCCCGGCGCGCCGGCCGAACCGGAGCCACCGACCAAGAAGAAGTCGGCGCTGCGTGAGGGTGCGATCCTGGTCGGCACCGCGGTCCTGCTCTACTACGTGATGCTGACCTTCGTCGCCCGGCCGTACCTGATTCCCTCGGAGTCGATGCAGCCCACACTCAACGGCTGCAAGGGCTGTGTGGGCGACCGGATCATGGTCGACAAGGTGACCTACCGGTTCGGCGAGCCCCGGCCCGGCGACGTGATCGTGTTCAAAGGCCCGCCCAACTGGAACGTCGGCTACAAGTCGATCCGCTCGGACAACACCGCCCTGCGGTGGGTCCAAAACGCCCTGTCCTTCATCGGATTCGTGCCCCCGGATCAGAACGACCTGGTCAAGCGGGTGATCGCGGTGGGCGGTCAGACTGTGCAATGCCGTGCCGACACCGGTCTGACGGTCGATGACAAGCCCCTCAATGAGCCCTACCTGGACGCGGCGACGATGATGGCCGACCCGGTGGTCTACCCGTGTCTGGGCAACGAGTTCGGCCCGGTGCGGGTGCCCGAGGACCGGGTGTGGGTGATGGGCGACAACCGCACCC
>VERS01000390.1 GCA_018882545.1 Mycobacterium sp. | reverse complement strand
CAGCGACGGTGCCGGTTCGGTAACCGCCACCAGGCAGGTGTCCGAGGGCCCGTCGTAGAACGTTCCCGGTCCGCACTGAGCCGCGGTCGCGACCGGTGGCGTCCCGGCCGTCAGCACGGCCGGCACTGCCAGGGCGAGCACAGCGAACCGGGCGACCTTTCCCTTCGTCACGCTGGTGAATCGCGGCCACGGTCCGCCGTGTTACGCGGTCGGTCTCAGAACCGGTCCATCGCGGCCCTTACTCGGGGTCGACGTCGATCCCGACAATCAAGTCCCATGGGTCACACCCCGACAGCGCCAGCCGACCCAGCCGCTGGGCGTGCTGGGCGGTGTCGCCGAACTCCTGCACCCAACTGCGGGCCCGCATGGTGGCCAGCCAGAGCCGATGCTCGATGGTCACCCCGATCGCGCCGTGCAACTGGTGGGCCGCGGTGACCACACTGGGCACCACCTGGCCCACGGTTACCTTGGCGACCGTGACTGCGTAGTCGGCTTGCGCGCTGCTGAAACCAAAGTCCTCGACCGCGGCCACCGCCAGATCTGTTGCGGCGCGCGCCCTTTCCACCTCGCCTGCCATCGAGGCCAGGGTGTGCTGCACGGCCTGGAAAGAACTGAGCGGGCGGCCGAACTGCACTCGCTCCCTGGTATGGGCCACGGAGAACTCCACCGCGGCGTCCAGAGCGCCGATGATCTGCACGCACCGGCTCCAGGCGCCCCGCCGGTTCAGTTCGACGCCGACATCCACAGCGGCGAAGTCGGCGTTGTCAGCGTCGACGGTCACTGTGTCGCGTGGCTCGCCGCCGGCGTTGTGCCCGCTGCTTACTGATAATTCGGCCGGGTCGCAGCGTGCGACCATGAGCCGGTCACCGTCCCGCAGTGCCAGCACGACGGCGGTCGAGTCGGCCGCGTAGGGCACGGCTGCGACCTCAGCCACCAGCCGACCGCCGGATCGCCGGGTGGCACCGACGGCGACGGTCAACGGTCCAGTCGCAGGCACGTCGATACCCGCGACCGCGGCCAGCCAGCAGGCCAGCACGTCGGTCTCGGCGACGGGGACCGTGACGGCGTGGCGGGCCAGCGCGCGCAGAACCACCGCCGCTTCGCGCGGCCCGGCACCGGAATCGTGGGTGCTGAGCAGCCGGGTCAGTCCGGCCTCCTCGAGGTGGCGCCACGCTGTGCGGTCCAGATCGTCAGGCAGCGTCCGCTGACCGATCCGGGCCTCGAAGGACCGCCCGGCGATCTCGTCGGCCAGACGGCGCAGGTCGGTCAGTTCATCGGTGCCGTCGGCGAACACACCGCCGCGCAGGATGCTCATCGGGTTCTCCCGAGGGCGGTTCCGAGAAGTCTCATCGCAGACCCATGCCGCGGGCGACCATGCCGCGAAGCACCTCGTTTGTTCCCCCGCGCAGGGTGAATAGTGGCGCGTGCACACGAGCCAGCTCCACCATCGCGGCCACCTCGTCGCGGGCCGCCCCGCCCTGCAGATAGGCCAGCAGATCAGCAGCCAGGTCCACCGACTCCTGTTCGAAGCGGGTGCCGAGGTCCTTCACCAAGGCGGCCTCGTTGACCGCTGACAGTCCGCCGCAGAGCGCGCGGGCGACCGACACCGACAACTGGCGCAAAGAGATCACCCTCGCCAGCAGGCTGCCCACCGCGGCCATCGTGTGGGGGTCGCGATCGGGCTGTCCGGCCAGCGCCCGCAGCAACGCCGTCAGCAACGGCGCGGTGCTGAGGATGCGCTCGGGGCCGCTGCGTTCGAAGGACAGTTCGGCGGTGACCTGCCGCCAGCCGTCACCCACCTCGCCGAGCAGGTTGCTGTCGTCGATGAACACCTCGTTGAAGGTGACTTCGTTGAAATGGTGCTCACCGGACATCAGCACGATCGGGCTGATGTCGATGCCGGGGGCGTCAGTCGGCACGATGAACTGGCTGAACCCGGCGTGGCGGTGCTGGGGGTCCAGGGGGCTGGTCCGAGCCAGCACGACGATCTGATGGCACAGATGCGCGCCACTGGTCCACACCTTCGTCCCGGACAGCACCCACCCGCCGTCGGTTCTGGTCGCTCGCGCTGCTGCGGCAGCCAGATCCGATCCGGCCTGCGGTTCACTCATCCCGATCGCCGAAAAGTATCGCCCCGCAGCGATTCCGGGCAGGATCCGCTGCCGTTGCTCTTCGGTGCCGTAGGCCAGCAAGCCTGGACCGACCTGGCGGTCGGCGATCCAGTGCGCCGCGACCGGCGCCCCGACGGCCAGCAGTTCCTCGGTCACCACATAGCGATGCAGATGTCCCAGGCCGTGCCCGCCGTAGCGCGGCGGGATGGTCAGCCCGAGGAATCCGGCGTCGCCGAGTCGGGCGCTGAAACCCTCATCCCAAGCCGACAACCAGGCATCCAGTCGCGGTTGCCAGCCGTGCTCGGCACGGTCGGCGAGCAGGAACTCCCGGAGCGAACCGCGCAACTTGGCCAGTTCGGGCTCGTTGGCGCACATTGCGGCGAAATCGTCGACCGCGGGGGCCTCATTCATCGTTGCCCCCGTGGCGATCACCGGTAGCCGGTTCGCCGCACCTTGGCTTCATAGCTGGATTCTGCCCGGATCGTCCACGGTTCACCAGGGCAGCAGCGGAAACCGATCGCCGGGGTAGGCGCCTCGCACGTAGGAACGTGAGACTCCGAGTGCACTTCCGGTTCGCCACGCGGCACGCGGTAGCCTCGGCGATGGCGACAACGTGGCACAGGGAGGCGGAACCGATGGAAGCGATCTCGTCGCTGGCCGATGCGCAGGCGCTGATCGGACGGGAACTCGGCGTCAGCGATTGGATGACGATCGACCAGCAACGGGTCAACGATTTCGCCGATGTGACCGGCGACCATCAGTGGATCCACGTCGACGTCGAACGTGCCAGAGCCGAGAGTCCCTACCGGACGCCGATCGCCCACGGCTTCCTCACCCTGTCGCTGATACCGGCGCTGAGTAAGGACAACTTCCGCCTGCACAACGCCAAACTTGCCGTCAACTACGGACTCAACAAGGTGCGTTTCCTCAACGCCGTGCCGGTGGGGGCCCGCATCCGGGTGCGTTCCGAACTGGCCGACGCCGTCGCCAAAGATTCCGCGGTCGACCTGACCGTCAAGCACACCATCGAGATCGACGGGCAGGACAAACCGGCCGCGGTGGCCGAGACCATCGTCCGGGCGGTCTTCTGACGCTGCGTTCCAGGCTCGGGGGCCGGCGTTACGGGGCCGGTGCTACTGGGCCGGTGCTACTGGGCCGGGGTGTAGCCGAACGGCAACAGCACGCTCTTGAGTTCGACGTACTCCTCGATACCTTCCGGGCCGTTCTCGCGGCCGATCCCGGAGTTCTTGTAGCCCCCGAAGGGTGCGCCGGGGTCGAAGGCGTACATGTTCACCGCGTAGGTGCCGGTGCGGATCTTCGAGGCGATCTCGATCGCCTTGTCGTAGTCGGTCGTCCACACGCTGCCGGCAAGTCCGTAGTCGGAGTCGTTGGCGATCCGGACCGCCTCGTCCTCGTCGGAGTAGGGGAT
>VERS01000389.1 GCA_018882545.1 Mycobacterium sp. | reverse complement strand
CAGCATCGGATACACGAACAGTGCGTCCCAGAACACGTGGCCGCGGTATCCCTCTCCGTGCAGGCCGCGGGCCGGAAGCCCGGCGTCAAGGTCCGCTGATGCCGCCGCAGCGGTCTGGAGGACATGAAAAATGTGCAGGTTCAGAGCCAGTGCGATTGGCGCGTCGGCTGCCAGGCCGATCCCGAAGCGGTCCCACAACTGCGCCCATGCCTGGATGTGATCAGCCAGCAGGGTGTCGAATCCGGGCGCCTCGGCGATGGTGCGTGCTGAGGCCAGGGCAGCCGTTGAGATCCCGCGATCCCTGGATGTGGCGGCCGCCGCGGTTCTCTCCACGCTCAGTGGCCGACCCCGTTGGAGGGCGATGGTCAGCAGGTCAGTTCCATAGTCGCGGTGAAGAATCCGCTCGCGGCCGATGACCGTGCCGGTTTGCCCGACGCGGGTGCGCACTGCAATGGCGATGCCGATCCCGGACTGGCGGGTGCTCACCCGGGCAAGGATCGTCTCGGAGTCGATGCCGGTCGTGCGGATCGGATTGAGGTGGGTGTGCGACAGGTGCCGATCGGCGGCGACGTTCCGGTTGGATACCCGTGCGTTGACCCCCGACTCGACAATGACGGTGCCCGAGAAGTTTTCGGCCTCGACCGTGAACTCCTCGGCCGCCAGCTGTGTTGCGCTCATGCATAGAAGACGGCGGGAGGTGATCCGAAGGATGCGTCCCGATGGGTCACCGTAGCGGTTGATCCTGGTGAGCACACCGCAGCGCACATCGAGTTCCTGGCGGTGGGAAATCATCTGTGCCGACCCGGGCACCAGCGCATCCCCCTCGGGGTGGCGAACGACGAAATGGGTCCAGTCCGGAGCATTGACGAGGTGTTCGGTCTCAGTGGCACGCCCGCCCACGGTGGACCTCACCCTGTTGTACACGCCGGCGAAATACGTTGCCGGATAATGAACATCTCCGGCGCAAGCCCCTGCGGCGGCACCTCGGCTGGCCCAATACCCGTTACCGAGGGTGCACAGCGCCTCCCGGGTGCCCTCCTCCACCGGGTCGAAATGCTGATACACCAGCTTCCACGCGTCCTGGTCGGGAATCTCCGCTCCCCCGCACCATGCCGGCGAGGTTCGCACTCGAGCCCGCGCATGCATCGGCTCGTCGACGATCCTGGTGACCACCTCATCCGCGCCGGCCTGCCGCAGCTGGTCACCGGAGCCGACGCGGTCGACTCCGACAACAAGCCCGAACCCGCCCGTGACGGCTGCGCGGACACCTGCGACGGCATCTTCGAACACCACTGCGTCGCAGGGCGGCACCGACAACCGTCGGGCCGCCTCGGTGAACATCGCCGGATCCGGCTTGCCCGCGAATGACTGGCGCAGCGCATCAGCGCCATCCACACGTACCGTGAACAGCTGCGTGATGCCGGCTGCGTCGAGGACCGCGGCGCTGTTGCGGCTTGCCGTCACCAACGCCGTGGGCACGCCTCGATCGTGTAGGTCGGCCAGCAACTCGCGAGCGTCGGGAAAGACCGTCACCCCCTCGCTGGCCAGCAACTCCTCGAAATTCTGTTGTTTGCGGGCGGCCAGACCGTAGACGGTGATCCGGTCCGGGGCGTCACCGGGAGCACCCTCGGGAACCGCCAGTCCGCGAGCGGCCAGAAACACCCGCACGCCGTCTTCTCGACTACGCCCGTCGACGTGCGCCCGATAGTCGCCGACCGGATCGAACGGCGGAACCCGATGGCGCCCGATCAGCGCCAGCATCTGGTCGAACAGCGCCTTCCAGGCGGCGGCGTGCATAGTCGCCGTGTCGGTGACCACTCCGTCCCGCGGTGGGCGGTGGCGGCCGTGGCGATCGCGTAGGCGCCCGGCCCGGCCAGTCCATATCAAAGATCACCGCGCCGTGACTACTGCGGGTTGTTCAATCTGGCGGATCCGCCGGGCCGCACCCCACCGAACACCACCGTCGCGAACCTGCGTGGCCATGTGGATCGGATACCCGGGCCCGACCCCGCCGATGCGCCGCCCTGCAAGCGGATACCCGACTAGCGGAAGGACTGAGCCGAGGACCCCACCACCATGAACCCCGCCAGAACCAGCACCGCGGCCATGGGGTAACCCAGCAGCAGATCCTGAAGGCCGATGATCTGCCAGCGCCCCAGGTGTGTCAGCAGATGAACCACCCCCATCACCGAGCCGACTCCGACGAGCAGCCACCCCAAGACACGCCGCCGGCGGTCACGGCGGTAGGCGTCGGTGTACAAGGAGGTCTCCCGCACCCGCGGCTTGCGATTGGCTTCCATCAGATCACGACTCCCATAATTACGTATTAACTTAGTACTAACGTAAATAGTAGCTATTTCGGCTCCCAGTGTTCCACGGCACGCCGAGCGGACATGGGATGATCAGTGCGATGCGGAATCCCGATTCGCCCCACGTCCCCGCCACCGCCGACGAAGAACTGCTCTGCTGTCTTGGCCCGGGATACCCGCACTTCGCCGACAACGACCCCGAGCGGGTGATGCGCATCAGAGATGAGGTCTCCTCCGGCTTCACCGCCTTGGCCTCAGTCTCCAATGCGGTCTCGATTTTCGGATCGGCACGCACACCGCAGGACCACCCGCACTACGGCCTGGCGCGCAGACTCGCGGCCAGCCTCGGCGCCCGGGGATTCGACATCATCACCGGAGGCGGTCCCGGAATCATGGAAGCGGCCAATCGGGGCGCGCGTGATGCCGGCGTGCGGTCCATCGGCCTGAACATCGAGCTGCCCCACGAGCAGCGGGTCAATCCCTACGTCGACCTATCGCTGCATTTCCGCTATTTCTTCGTGCGGAAGCTGATGTTCATCCGCTACGCGTCGGCGTTCGTGGTGTTCCCCGGCGGCTTCGGAACACTCGATGAACTCTTTGAGGCGCTGACGCTCATCCAGACCGAGAAGATCCGCCATTTCCCCGTCATTTTGGCGGTATCCGATCATTGGAGCGGGCTGCAGAAGTGGATCCACTCCCGTCTGCTCGACGGTGGGATGGTTTCTGCCGAGGATGTCGAACTGCTCATCGTCGCCGACGACCCCGACCGCATCGCCGAGACGATCCAACATTGGCGGGCCCGTCAACTGCAGACCTACCACGCACCCGGGTAGGACGCGACCGCGCTATCCGCCGCAGAACAGACCTATCAGTGCCGGCGCGATGACCGTGCCGCCGATGGTCGCGGTCAACGTGATCCGGTGGCCCCACAGTCTCCGGCGATCAGCGCGGCTGGCCAATCGCGCCACCCGGGCCGCGACCGCGGTATCGGCGGCGCCGAGTCGCACCGCGGTCGCAGGGTATTTCGCCAGGCTGGCCAGGCTCTCCACCAACGGTCGAATCCCGTGGCGGCGAGCCGCCGCATCGTCGGCGCACATTTCCAGCAGCCGCCGGGTGGCGGCGACCCCGCCGGTGAACAACGGCAGCCCTGGCAGGGCATCGGCCATCGCGCGCATCACCATGAGCAACAGGTGATGGCGACCCCGGATGTGGGCGTCCTCATGGGCCAGTAC
>VERS01000388.1 GCA_018882545.1 Mycobacterium sp. | reverse complement strand
GGTCACCGCCATAACCGTGGCCTCCCTGCTCCTCGCCAGCCCCGGGCCGGTCCGGGCCGATGCGATCGGCGGCCCCTACGCCCGGTTCCTCGCCGAATCCACCGATCTCGGGCCGGCCCGCTCGGAGAGGGTTCGGTTGACCGCCTCGCTCCACCGCAGAACCGAACCTGTCAGAACGCGCGTCTGGGCGCACAAGCATGGTTTGGCGGTGCAGTGGCGGGACGGCGATGACTGGGCGGTGATCGAGGGCTCTGCGGCCGCGGTCGCCGCGGCCTTCGGCGTGGCGGTGCGGGACTATCGGACCCAGGGCAGTGCAGATCCGGGCCGGGTCTTCTATGCCTCCCCGCAGCAGCCTGCTGTCCCGGCGGCCGCCCGCCCGGAGGTCTCCGGCCTCGGCCGGATTCTCAGCCACACCCCGGTGCGGGAAGCCATCCCCGGCCCGCCCCGCGACTTTCCCGCCCGCGGGCTGGAACCCGCTCAACTCCGCGAGGCCTACAACGCGACCCCACTACTGCAGGAGGGCCTCGCCGGGGAGGGCCAGACCGTGGTGGTGTTTGCCTTCGACGGTTTCCAGCAGCAGGACATGGACATCTTCACCGCATCCTTCGGGCTCCCGCCGCTGACCGCACAGGTGGTCGGCGGTATGCCGGCGCAACGCACCGGCGAAGCCAATATGGACCTTCAGGTCATCCACGCCATCGCGCCGGCGGCCAACCTCGTCCTGGTCAATGCCCGCCCGACCACCAACAACGACGGCGAGAGCGCCTTCATCAAGTTGGGCCGGTTGATGGAGTCGGTCGACCAGCAGTTCCCCGGAGCGATCTGGAGTTTCTCGATCGGCTGGGGCTGCGACCGGTTGTTCACCGCCGCCGACCTGACCCCGGTGCGATCAGCGGTGGCAAAAGCGCTGCGCAACGGCACCACCGCCTTCAATGCCAGTGGTAACCGCGCCGGCCTGGAATGCAAAGGCGGACAACGATGGTCCGAACCCCCGAGCCCAGACGATGTCGGTGTGGATGCGGTGGCATCACTGCCCGAGATGGTCGCCGTCGGCGGCACCAAGCTGTCCATCGACGCCGAGGGGCGGTGGTTGTCCGAGCAGTCCTGGTACAACATCCCGTTGACACTGGGTACCAGCGGCGGGGCGTCGAGGCTGTTCGAACGCCCCGATTGGCAGGCGGTCGGAATCGGCTCGGAACTGCCCGACCGGCGACTGGTTCCCGACGTCGCCGCGGTCGCCGATTCATCCACCGGTGTGCGGATCGTCTTCAACCAGCGGGTCGCGGTGGGCGGCGGCACCTCCCAGGCCGCCCCCATCTGGGCCGGCCTGACGGCACTGATGAACCAGAAACTGGCCGCCGCCGGCGCGACACCGGTCGGCGAACTCAACCCACTGCTCTACCGTCTGGCCAGGAACTCAACCTCGTCCCCGGGGCTTCGCGACGTCAACTACGGCGGCAACGCGATCAGCATCTCGGCGACCACCGGTTATGACATGGTGACCGGTCTGGGCACCCCCAACATCGCCAATCTGGTGGTAAACCTGCTGCTGGCCCGAGCGACCCAATGAACGAACACCCAACGAACGAACCGTCGGACAGGGCGGTCGACGAGGTCGGTACCGGTGTGTTCGACGGGGTCGCCGTGCCGGCCGGCCGGTACACCGCACGGGGTGTCCCGCGGGCCGGCTACGCGGCGGTGATCGGCCTGCTGGCCTTCGGACTGGGTATCGGCTACTCGGTGCTCGCCGTATGGGACAGACTGGTCGACGACGCATCGACCTTCAGCTGCCCCCCGGACTGCGGCAGCCCACCCAACGCGGTCCCGTTGGCCACCCTGCCGAGGTTCGAAGCCCCCGGCGGTGAGTTCTCGGTCGCCCACCCCGAACCCGGGGCCGACTATGCGGTCACCACCGGCGCTGACGGGGTGCGGGCCACGCGGCTAACCGGAGACGGCGGTGTGCTGCGACTCTTCAGCCAGCCCGCCCGGGGACGGGTCGCCCGCGAGGTGGTGAACCAGCTGCTGAACAAGCAGTACCCGGGCGCGACCGTCGCCTACGAATTGCCCAACGCCATGGTCGGATACCAGATCGGTTACGGCGTGGTCGCCGACTTCCCCGCACCCGGACTGCCCGGCAGATTCGACCTGCGGGTGATCGTGCTGGCGTCGGTCAAGAACGATCTGGCCCTGATCGCCGCCGCGGAAGGGCCGTTCCGCCGGTTCACCCCGGACTTCGGCCCCGGCCCGCCCTCGGCGGCCAATCTCGAGATCGCCATGGACATGGGCCCGTACGTCGAAAGCTTCAGCTGGAAAGGCGACCCGCCGCGATGACGCTGCGCCGCGCCCTTGCCACGGTGATCGCCGTGGCCGTGGTCGCCGCCGGCTGCGCGCCGGACGGCACCTCCGGCTCAACCACGACGGTCACGGTGTACAGCGCCAGCGGGCTCGGCGACTGGTACCGACCGCAATTCGAGAAGTTCACCAGGGACACCGGGGTGAAGGTCAGCCTGTTCGAGGCGGGCTCGGGCGAGGTCGTCTCACGGGTGAACTCCCGCGCGGTGTGGCAACAACTGGACGGTGACACCTCCGTACCGCCGGCCGACCTGCTGGTCACCCTCCCGCCGTTCATTCAGCGGGCAGCACGTGCGGGACTTCTGCAACCCGGTGGCGCGGACAGCAGCGGAATCCCCGGCGGTGTCACCGACCCGGACGGGCTGTTCGTGCCAATCGCGAATACCGCTCTGTGCTTCATCGCCAACCCCGATTTCACACCGCAACCGCGCACCTGGGACGACCTGTTGGACCCTCGTTTCAAGGGCAAACTGCAGTACTCGACCCCCGGCGAGGCCGGGGCGGGTACGGCGTTGCTACTGCTGTTGCACCACCTGATGGGCGAGCGGGGTGCGCTGGACTATCTCGCCGAGTTGCAGTCCAACAACGTCGGGCCCTCGCCGTCCACCGGCGAGCTGCAACCGAAGGTCAGCAGCGGGCAGTTGCTGGTGGCCAACGGCGACGTCCAGATGAACCTCTCCGCGATCACAAACGACGGTCTGCGGTTGAACGTCTTCTTCCCCGCGATGTCCGACAACAGCCGTACCACTATGGCCATCCCCTACGCAGCGGGGGTGACCGCGGCGACCCAGCGGCCGCGGGAGGCGAAGAGACTGCTCGCCCAACTGCTCTCCGACGAGGCCCAGAGAGCGCTGTACCGGCAGGCCTTCGGGATACCGGTGCGCGCTTCGATCGAACAGGAGATGTCCGCGAACGCCGGGCCGGGCAGCCCAACCGAGGTCCTCAACGGAGTCAAACTGTGGTCGCCGGACTGGAATTCCGTTGTGGCCCAAATTGACAAAGACCTAGAGGACTACCGCCGGGCCATCGGGTAGGTTCGTCGGGTCTACGCTCTCACGCGGTCACCGCGGGCACTGGTGGATGCTCCCGGCGCAGACGTCGAGAGGTGCGCGAGGACGCCCGTGCCGCCGACCCGCACGCCGCACAGAACGGCAGGTCCGGCACCACCCGCTCGCACTGCACGCACAGCACCGGAG
>VERS01000387.1 GCA_018882545.1 Mycobacterium sp. | reverse complement strand
CCTTCCCGCCGGCCTCGACGGCATCGCGCAGATAGGTTCTGCGCACGTCGGTCTTCGCACCGGAGCGGTCACCGAATCCGATGTGGCCGGCGGAGTCCGGTGAGTAGACGTCGGGGTCGGCGTTGCGGCTGAGCATCTTGAACGACCAGCCCAGCGCCTGGGCGCCGTCGCGCATTTTCAGATGCGGGCCGTTGAGGTCCGAACAGCGGTCGTTGACCCCGAGGC
Source organism: Mycobacterium sp. (assembly GCA_018882545.1). Lineage (GTDB taxonomy): Bacteria > Actinomycetota > Actinomycetes > Mycobacteriales > Mycobacteriaceae > Mycobacterium. Next base: position 3,328 of record VERS01000387.1, on the reverse strand, counting down.
GCTGCCACACCGCGTCGATGTGGGCGTCGAAGTCCGGTGTGGCCACGTCTTTGAGGCCGAATTCCCCGGCCCAGTGATCGCGGACCCACTCCGGGGTGGGCAGACAGTTCGACCAGTTCACCGTCGGTCCGCCGCCGAGGGTGGCTGCGGCGAGCATCGAGACGTTCATATCGGCGGTGGTGTTCACCCCGCCTCGCCAGAACAGTTCCTGAAAAGCCGGCAGTTCGTAGCCGGCGAAGTCGGCCTCGTGGCGGGCCGGGCCTGCCTCCAGTACGACCACGGCCAGACCCGCTTTGGCCAGAACGCCGGCGATCAGGCCGCCGCCGGCACCGGAGCCGATGATGCACACGTCGGCCTCGAGGTCGGCGGTATCCGGTGTGTAGACGGCCAGCGGTTCGCCGCCCCCGGGGCCGATCCGCGGCGGCCCCTCGTAGCCGAACGCCTGCCACATCGGGTTAAGCCCGGTAGCGGGGTCCGGAGCGCAGTAGGCCATCGCCGTGGTCAGGGAGGTCAGCGCGTTCATCCCGGCGGCCGGCGCGGCGCCCATCAGCGAGACGTTGCGGATCAGTTGCTCGCGGGACCGTTGCGAGCCGGTGGCGAAGCCCATCACGTGCAGGCCATCGAGCAGGCTGAGCAATCCGGTGCGCTGCGCATCGGGAAGCCCGCCGATCACCTGCGCGACGGCGGCGTCGGCGCCCAGGCTGCTGCCGCTGGCGGCCCAGAAACCGGTGGGGTCGTCATCCCGCGGCATCGACGGCACGACCGTGTCAGCCAGCGCGCGCAGGACGGCTCGCTGATTGTCGGAAAGTTGCGGTGCCATGTTCGTTCCTCCCTGACTTGCAGGCCGGGGGCCTGTGGCGCAACTGAACTCGGTAGCGGAAGCGTTCGCGCGGGAGTCCCCGCGGTCAATGTCGCCGGGAACAAAAAGACCGCGCCGCATTGTCGTCGGATTGTCGGCGGGTGCGCCTGCTAGTCGCCGATACCCAGCACGTTCATGATCTCCAGGGCGAGTTCGACCTGGACCCGGCGTTGCTGGATGGGGTGTCCCAGTTTCTTCTCCGCCTGCCGGATGCGGTAGCGAACGGTATTGGGATGCAGGCTCAGCAGATCACCGGTGAGGGCGGCGTCGCCGCCGTGCTTGAGGTAGGCCTGCAGAGTCTCCCGGAGTCGGTGCGTTGCTTCATCGGATTCGGCGAGGTGCGCCAACTCCCGCCTGACGAAGGCTGCCCGGCCCTCAGGACCGACGATACCGGCTGCCAGACAGGCTAATTCGACATCGGCGAACCGGATGAAGACGCCGCCCATGCCCGCAGAGATGGTCAGCGCGGCGACCGCCTCGTGGTGACTGAGCCGGAAACCGGCCAGGCCGGCGTGGCAGTTGCCGGCGGTGGCCCGCACAAAGCGGGGGAGGTCCTCGGGCATCCCGGCGGCCGGTGCTCCGGTTTGGCATGGACGGGCCGTCCAGCACCACGCGGCGCGGGCTGCGCTGGCGATGATCAGCGGCCTTCCGCCCTCGGAGCCAGCCAGCGCGCGGGCGGCACATTCGATCAGGTGCTGGACGTCGGCGTCTGGAACCTTCTCGGCGACCTGCAGGGTGAAGGCGGTGTGGTGCTGGCGCAGCGGATAGGCCAGTGTCGTCGTCGCGGTGTCGATATCAACCGTCTGGCCGGCCAGGATGGCGTCGACGATCGCCGCACGTCGCGCAAGTGCGCCGCGCTGCCAACGCTCGCGTTCTTCGGTGAACGTCACGATCAGCGATTCCAGGGTGGTGTCGAGCCAGTGTGAGACGTGCGACCAGAACCGCAGCAGCACCGCCGATCGCAACGCGGGATCGTGCACCTCGGCCTGCAGTACCTCGGTGATGAGCTGCCAGGTGGCGCGCTGGCCGATCCGGTACACCGACAACAGCACCGGCAACTCGAACCCGCGCCGGGCCAGGGTTCGGGCGAGGTCGAAGATCTGCGGAGCGGGCCGGACTTCGAAGGAGTCCCGGGTGACCACCCCCAGGAAGCCCTTCCAATGCGCACGGGTGCTGGCGTGCAGTTCGGCGCGCAACGCCGGATCGAGGAAAACCGGCAGCCCGGCGACGATCTTGTCGTCGATGGCATGGACCAGCCGGTCGAGCCTTTCCCGGCTCTCCGAGGCTCGGGCGAAATCGTCGATCCAGCGCCGGGCGGCCGAGGCGTCCGAGTCGGTCAACGGTCCCGTCCCCTCCTGATGTCTTCCCTCCCCGATGTCTGCGCCCTTTGTCCGCCGGAACAACCCCGAAGGATTACTTCTCTCCGGCGGCCAAGACGTGCGGACGGACGCACCACCACTCTGTCTAGCAGGCTGCGGGTGGCTAGGAGAGGCAAATCGCGGATGGGAATGATCGCGCCCCTGGACTCGGCGTTTCTGATTCAGGAGGCGCGCGAGCATCCGATGCATGTGGGGGGACTGCAGCTCTATCACCCCCCGGTAGGCCGCGGTCCGGACGCGACCCAGGACGACGCCGCCAGCCATGTCGCCACCCTCTACCGTGAGCTGCTGCGGTACCGCCGCGTCGCTCCGTTGTTCTCCCGGCGGCCGCGCGATCCGGTGGAATCCCTGGGCAACCTCTGGTGGAAGACCGAGACCAACATCGACATCGAGTACCACGTGCGGCACTCGGCGCTACCCAGACCGGGTCGGGTGCGGGAGTTGCTGGAATTGGTCTCCCGGCTGCACGGCAGCCTGCTGGACCGGCATCGGCCGCTCTGGGAGTACCACCTCATCGAAGGCCTTTCCGATGGCCGCTTCGCCTCCTACGCCAAGTGCCATCACGCCCTGGCCGATGGAATCACCCTGACCCGCAATGTGCTCGCATCCTGCAGCCCGGACTCTGCGGATCGCGGGCTGCCGCCGATGTGGGCCGCTGAAGCCGAGCCGAGCGCGCCTGAAACTCCGGGACGGTTCGGCAATCCGGTCGACATGTTTCGCGCCGCCGGCCGGTCGCTGCTGGGTTTCCGGGGGATGGGCGGGATGATGGCGGACTACGGCCGGGCTGCGCTGAAGGACCAGACGGCGGTGCTGCCCTACGCCGCACCGCGCAGCATGCTCAACAAACCGATCAGCGGATCGCGGAGGGTGGCGGCGCAGTCCTGGGATATCGCCCGGATTCTCAAGGTCGGCAAGGTTCGCGGTGTGACGCTCAACGACGTCGTACTGGCGATGAGCGCAGGCGCGTTGCGCCGCTACCTGATCGCCAACGACGCACTGCCCGACGAACCGCTGATCGCCTCGGTCCCGGTTTCGATGCGCACCGGCGAGGAAGGCGGTGGCGGTAGCGGCAACGCGATCACCTTCGTGC
>VERS01000386.1 GCA_018882545.1 Mycobacterium sp. | reverse complement strand
CACACCACCAGCCGCTGCCGCCAAGCGGCGGCGTCGTCGGGTTCGGTGGGCTCCTGCTCGGGCGGGGTGTCGTGCGCGGCGGGAGGCAGTGCGGCGGTGTAGCCGGTGGCCTCGACGGCGGCGACGAGGTCGTCGGGGGTGACGGTGTCGGGGAAGGCGACTTTGGCTTTCTCGGTGGCGAAGTTCACCGTGGCGCTCACCCCGTCGATCCGGTTCAGCTTCTTTTCGATCCGGGCCGCGCACGACGCGCACGTCATGCCGCCGATGCTGAGTTCGATCGCGCTCAACGGCTTTTCCGTGGAGCTCACCTGGGTCGTCATCGTGGACACTTCCCTCTCAGTCAGACATCGGCCGGGACGACCGGCGCACCGGGTTGACCTCCACTGCGGTGCGGTTCACCCGCAGCCGCACCCGCAGCCGCCACCCGAGGTGTTCAGCGGCAGCGCCGTCGTGCCGCCCGCCGCGTCGACTTCGTAGCCCGATTCCGAGATCGCCTGCGCCACAGACTGTTCAGACGCTGACCCGGACACGGTGACCGTACCGGCGGCCAGATCGACCTCCACATCGCTCACTTCTGGGACGGCACCCACCGCCGATGTCACCGTGGACACGCAGTGCCCGCAGGTCATGCCCTTGACGTTGTAGATGGTCACAGTCATTTCTCTCCCTTTCTCCTGTGCGCCCCGCGGGGGCCACCCCCACAGTGTATACCCCCATGGGGTATATGTCCCGTGCTGTCTTCCGCCGCACTGTGCGTGCGCGCGCCTCACCGGTCAGGTTGTCCCGGGTCGGCCCGGGTAGTTTCGGTGGGGAGACATCCCCGAACCGGGAGGGTGGGTGATGAGCGCGGAGTCCGACGCAGCTGGGCAGGGATACATCCGGTCCCGGCAGGACTATCTCGCGCGGTTGCGCCGCATCGAGGGGCAGGCGCGCGGCCTGCAGCGGATGGTCGAAGAAGAGCAGTACTGCATCGACATCATCACGCAGGTGTCGGCGATGACCAAGGCTCTGCAGGCTGTTGCGCTGGGCCTGCTGTCCGATCACATCGGCCACTGTGTCGTCGACGCCGCTGCTGCCGGCGACAGCGCCCACGCGCAGGCCAAGCTCGCCGAGGCCACCGCCGCCATTGCCCGGCTGCTTCGTTCGTAGTCGTCGCACACCACTGCGGCGTAGTGCGGCGGCCGCGTTGGTCATCGTGGGCCGCCCGGATCCTGGCCGGGGATATCGGTGATCGGGAGGTTGGGTGCCGGTTTGGGGGACGGGGTGGCCGGCAGCGGCGGAATCTCGGAGGCCGGTATGGAGGTGATGTCATTGGCGGGCGGTCCGTTTTCCCGGCCGCCGTAGCTGGTGCCCGGGCTGCGTGGGCCGAGCAGGTGACTGACGGTGACCATGTGGTAGCCGTTGGCCTTCAGCACGGGCAGGAACTGGTAGACGATGTCGACGGTGCTGGAGTAGGTGTCGTGCATCAGCACCACGGAGCCGGGCTTGATCTGCGTGGTGAGCATGTAGACGGTGGCTGCGGTGTTGGAGTCGTTGATCCAGTCGAACGGGATGACGTCCCAGAGGATTTCGGACAATCCCTGCCGGCCCTCCTCGGCGCGGACCGCGTCGTTGGACAGCCCTCCAGCGGGGCGGAATAACCGCGGCTGACGGCCGGTCACGGCGCTGATCGCCGCACTCGCCCTGCTGAGCTGGGCGGGGATCTCCCCTTCGGAGATGGTGGTCATGTTGGGGTGTTCCCAGCTGTGGTTGCCGATCTCCATGCCGGCCTCAGCGATACGCCGGGTGATGCCCGGATCGCGGGTGACCTTGTTGCCGATCAGAAAAAAGGTGGCTTTGGCGTCGTTGTCGGCCAGGACGCGCAGAAGTCGGTCGGTGAAGGGGGTGGGGCCGTCGTCGAAGGTCAGGGCGACGCACTTGGCGTGGCTGCAGTCGACGTCATCGGGGTCGGCCTCACCCCTGCTGGTTGCCACGAGCAGGGCCGCGGCCGCGACGACGACGCCAACCAGCCCGGCAACAGCCCCCCGTCCCCCGATCCGCGGTCGACGGGGGTCGCTGTGCGCCGTCACCGGGTCATCCGACAATGCCCGCCCAGCCCAGCGCGGGCGGTGGGCGGCGGCGCGGTTCTCAGAGTTCCACGGGGCGGTCGTGCGGCCGGTGACCGTCTGATGTCACCGAGTCGCTGCCCGCCGCCCGCGGTTCATCGACGCCGTGCTGCGCCGGGCCGGTGTTGCCCGACCCGTGGCCATGGCCGCCCATTCCCATCATCATGAACATCATCGCCGGGCAGGCCAGCAGCAGAACAGCGATGATGACCGTGGAGGCCGTGGCTCCGAAGAGGACCGCCCCGATCACCGCCACCGCCGCGACGATCCCGTATATCGGTAGGTATTTCGCCATCGTTGATCACTCCGTGTCGATGCAAAACTGCGGTTCTGACCGCGAGCCGGCGGTAGGCATTCCAACGAATGCGCCATCGGCGCGGCCAATTTCACGCTACACCCCGCAGGCCGCCATGACTACTATCGTTCTTAGTAGTTGTTGCCGTGTACCGCTGTGGCCGGCGACGGGCGCAGCGGTGTTGGCCGGTCCGGGTGTTTTCTTCATCGAATGTTTGTCAAAACCTGACGGAGGCCATACCCGCGGAGGCAAAGCTGATGAGTGAGGCGTGAGGCAGTACATCAGCTCCGCGCCGTCGCAGTGAACGCCGTCGCAGTGAGGGAGGACAGATGCCGCCGGGAAACAGGGGTGCAAAGCCGGTTGGGCCGGGGTCGCCGAGTCGGGCTCGGGCGATGACGTCGACCGCGATTTTGGACGTCGGCGGCCTGCACTGGGCCACCTCCGGGGCCGTGGTCGAGTCGGCGCTGGCCCGGCGGCCGGGGGTCACCTCGGTGCAGGCCAATGCGGTCAACCAGACCGCGACGGTCGTCTACGACCCGCAGGTCACCTCGGTCGCGGAGTTGTCGGGATGGGTGCGTGACTGCGGGTTTCACTGTGCCGGCCGCTCGGTACCCGATCACGTCTGTGAGCCGATGAGCGAGCCGGTCCACGCCGGGGGGCATCCGGCGGGCCAGGCACACGGCGGTCACGATGGGCACCCCTCCGGGGGCGCCGGCGGCCACCCGCACGGGCAGGCCGGGCAGCCCTCGCCGCACGACGTGATGGGTCATGGCGGTCATGGCGGGATGTCGATGCAGGCCATGGTCGCTGACATGCGCAACCGGTTCCTGGTGGCGCTGGTGTTGTCGATCCCGATCATGTTGTTCTCCCCGATGGGCCGGGACATGCTCGGGTTCCACATCCCGGCTCCGTTCGGGTTGCGCGACGACGTGTTCACATTCCTGCTGAGCCTGCCGGTGGTGTTCTACTCGGCGTGGATCTTCTTCGACGGCGCCTGGCGGGCGCTTCGGGCGCGGACCCTGGACATGATGGTGCTGGTCGCCGTGGCGGTGGGTGCGGGCTGGCTCTACAGCGTCGGGGTGACCCTGACCGGCGGCGGCGAGGTGTTCTACGAAGCCGCGGCGATGCTGACGACCTTTGTGCTGCTGGGACA
>VERS01000385.1 GCA_018882545.1 Mycobacterium sp. | reverse complement strand
GGCCGCGGCGTCGGCCCGCCGCTGTTCGAGTCGCTCGAGGTGCTCGGCCGCGACGAGGTGCTGCGGCGGGTGCGCGCGGCGCTGGCCTGAGGACGGCCAAATGGTGAGGCTCCTGCTGCGGGCCGCGTCGGCGATGGTGTCGCTCGTGCTCGTGTACGCGACGGGGTCGATCGCGCAGACCTGGCTGGTGGGCCGCGGCGATGACGCCCGCACGGTCGACGCGATCGTGGTGATGGGGGCGGCGCAGTACGACGGGCGGCCGTCGAAGCAGCTGCAGTCGCGGCTCGACCACGTGGTGACGTTGTGGAATGCGGGGTGGGCGCCGCTGGTGGTGACCACGGGCGGCAGTCAGCCCGGCGACCGCTTCACCGAGGCGCAGACGTCGGCGACCTATCTCGTCGCGGCGGGAATCCCCGAGGACGCGATCGACCAGCGCGCCCTCGGGTCGACGACGCGCGAATCGCTGGTGGCGGTGCGCGAGGTGCTGCGCGAGCGCGGCGCGAGCCGGGTGCTGATCGTGACCGATCCGTTCCACGCCCTGCGCAGCCGCACCATCGCGCGCCAACTTGGGCTGCAGGCGTGGACGTCGTCCACCCCGTCGTCGCTGGTGCACGGCTGGCAGAACGTCCGGCTGCACCTGCGCGAGGGCGTGGGCGTGGCACTGGGGCGGATCATCGGGTTCGAGCGGCTCGAGCGCCTGTCGGGATAGTCGCCCGCGGGCTGGACTGGCCGGCTCGCCGGCGTGGGGTCGCCGCCCGCCGCGGCGGTAGCCTGAGTCCGGTTGCTGGGGAGTGGTGTAATTGGCAACACAGCGGGTTCTGGTCCCGTTATTCAGGGTTCGAGTCCTTGCTCCCCAACCATTGCGGCGGTGATCCGGCCCGGCTGAGCCCGGGCTGACGACCCTCCCGGAATCGCTCGTCACGCTCCGTCGGGCGTCGTGCGTCACTCCCACGAGGCGGGCCATTGGGGCCTGCCAGGGAGGCAACCATCCATGTCCGTCATTCCGCAGCTCGAGACCGCGTCGGTCGGCAGGCCGATCACGCGCGCGGGGGTCTCGTTGATCCCCGTCTACATCCACCAGGTGCTCGGTCAGGTCATCGACACCGGCCGCGACGCGCAGGTCGAGATCGGCGAGGAACAGCAGGAGCACGTGCCGGTGCTGACGGCCGTCAACCGCGGCCTCGCGCCGGTGCTGCTGGCCGAGGGCGAGACCGTCAACGGCGGCTACCAGAACCGCACGCTCAACGTGTCGGTGCTGCTGCCGGCGGGTGCGACGGTGCGGATTCCGGTGTCGTGCGTGGAGGCCGGCCGGTGGGGCGGCGCGCGCCGCGGCTTCGAGCGCGGGGCGATGCAGGCGCCGCGCCGCGTGCGTCGCGCCAAGCAGCACGGGGTGCGCAGGAACGTGGTGACGAACCAGGCGAAGGCGTCCGATCAGGGCCTCGTGTGGGACATGGTCAGCCACGAGCTGCTGCGCATGCAGGTCGACGCGCCGACCTCGGCGCTCGCCGACGGCGACGCATACTTCAACCGCGAGGAGGGTCGCGACATCTCGGGCGCGATCGACGAGCTGGTGCAGCGCGGGCCGCTGCCGGGCCAGTGCGGCGTCGTGGTGTCGCACGGGTCGCGGGTGGTGCAGGCCGAGGTGTTCGGCTCGCCCGACCTGCTGGCCAAGCAGTGGGCGCCGCTGGTGCGCTCATGGATGTTCGACGCGCCGGGCCAGGTGCGCGGCACGCCGTCGCTGAGCCGGGCGATCAACGCGCTCGGGCACGTGGCGACTATGCGAAAGGACACCGCGGCGGGCGTGGGCCTCGGCCGCGAGCTGCACGCCGAGGACGACCGCGTGGTCGCCCACGGCCTCGTGCTCGACGACGCGCTCGTGCACCTGGGGGCGTTCGCCCTCGCGTAGTCGCAGAGGCGGCTAGTCGTGGAGGCGACTGCGGCGGTGTTTCCCTCCTTTCCGCCGCCGCTGGCGCCAGTCCCCGCAGCGATGGGAGCCGGTAGGATGTTGGTTCCTACAGGCTCCCATCGTCTAGCGGCCTAGGACACCACCCTCTCAAGGTGGCGGCACGGGTTCAAATCCCGTTGGGAGTGCCAGGGTTTCGCGACCCCTAAACGAGGTCGGTTCGGAATCAGGGCAGCAAACAGACTCCGCCTACGGGCGGGACCGGTGACGAAGTTCGAGTCCGGCGATCACAATGGCGATTCCTGAGAGTGTGATGGCGACCCCAACCCATTGGAGTTTCCCGGCAAGCTCGCCGCCGTTCTCCCTTGCGTAGGTGAACTCTTGTAGCCAGAACCAGACCCCGATCGCGGCAGTCAGCGAACCGAGCAGGGTGATGACTTTGTGACGGTCCATTGTGACAATCCTCTGCGTTCAGCGGAATCTGGGTAGGAACAGGTACCAGACAGTACTGGTGCGGCCGTACTTGCAGCACCGTCGCAGCGTCTAGGTACCATCACCGCCATGTTGGGGGTTCGGCGTCACCGATGGGAGCCCGTCGACAATCCGAGGTTCGAGGAACTTCCGCGCACATTCTTCTCCCATCCGACGTTTCCCGAATCCACGTCGGCGAGCTACCAGTCCCGACTCGCGACTGCGACCTGGGCACACCGCACCACCGCGGGATCGCCACGCGACATCGTCGCGCTCGGCGCGCTCTGTTCGGCCTCCGACAACAGAAAATCGGAGGACGCGCCGCCGCTCTTCGGGTTCGAGCTCTCGGGCAACACGCGGAGGCTGGTGCTCGGCGCGTTCGACGGTATGGGTGGAGCAGGATCAGCCAAGGTCGGCATCGACGGTCTCGAGGTGTCAGGTGCCTATGCGGCATCCCGTCTGGTGCGTCAGGTGGTCGAGCGTGCCTTCTGGTCGGGGCGCTCCGGGTCGATGGATGCTGATGCCCTGTCGGAGTCGATCTCGGAAGAGTTCGCCATGCGGCGGCCCGTAGACCAGGACGGAGATTCGGCAGGCGTCATCCGGGGCTCGATGATCAAGGTGCTACCGACAACCGCGGCGGTTGTTGTGGCCGAGGAGGCCTCGCAGGGGCGCTGGATGGTGGACGTGATGTGGGCCGGCGACTCGCGGGTGTATGCGATCACGCAGACGGACGGGTTGCAGCAACTGACGAGGGACGACGTGGAGGACCCGGATCCCATGACCCAGATCCGGAGCGATCAAGGCCTGAAGAACCTGATCAGCGCCTCGGGGGCCTTCCGACTGAACAGTGCACGGCTCGAGCTCGTTGAACCCTTCGTCCTGTTGGCCGCCACCGACGGCCTCTTCCATTACCTCCCTACGCCGGGTTCGCTGGAGTACCTGGTGTTGCAGAGCCTGCAGGAATGCAGGGACTCCGAGGACGCAATGGCGAAGACGCTCGGCTTCAAGGCAACGCAAGTCGCCCGCGACGACGTGTCGTTTGCGCTCGCTGCCGCCGGTGTGCCATCGCTATCCCTGTTGCGGTTCATGTTCCGGAAGCGATTCGACGAGTTGGTTGGGCGAGGGTACGGCGAGCTGCTGTCCGACACGTTGGACGACCATCGACGTCTCGAGGAGGCAGAGCGAATCTGGGCGATCGAGCGG
>VERS01000384.1 GCA_018882545.1 Mycobacterium sp. | reverse complement strand
GGTGGCTGGTCCAACGCCAACGGATTGACCGACCGGCCGGGCTGGACCAACGGTGATGCCGCGACGCCCCGCAGTTACACCGATCACGACGGCAAACCGGCGAGCAACCCTAGGGGCTGCTCGGACCCGACCTCCGACCCCAGCACCACCTGGCCGCAGTGCCCGGACGTCGACTTCCAGTATCACCACCAGTCGTTCAACTACTTCTACAACTGGTCGCAGGAGACCGTCCAGACCCGGGAGAACCGCGCGCGCAACCTCCAGGACATGGCGGCGTGGTCCCCGCTGGTAAAGGGCGAGACCTGCGGCCTCAAGCCGGTGTCGTTCGTCCAGGAGCTCGGCACCCGCAACCAGCACCCCGGCTACGGCAGCGCCTACGTCGGTGACGAGCAGGTCGCGACCGTGCTGCGGTCGATCTACGACGGCCCCTGCGCCGACAACACCCTGACGATCGTCACCTACGACGAGTTCGGCGGCGCATGGGATCACGTGCCGCCCCCGGGCCAGGGCCCGACCACCAAGGGCGCCCATGACGAGTTCGGCCCGGGGACCCGGATCCCCACACTGATCGTCTCCAACCGGCTGCCCCGCAGCGGAGTCGATTCCACCACCTACGACCTCGCGTCGGTGATCGGCACCATCACCGCCAAATACGGGCTCACACCACTGAACCGGCGCGACTCCGAACAAGCCACGATCTGGTCGGCCTTCACAGCCCTGAAGAAATGAGCGGACGAACGATGCACTCCTGGATGTCACGCACGGTAGCGGTCTTCACCGTGGCGGCGGCGGTTGCCGCCTGCTCGGGACCGCGATCGACGGCGGAAGGGGATCGACCCGGCAACCCGCCGGCCGGCGCGAGTCAGAGTGTTCCGGTACTGGACAAGGCCGGGTGGACCGACAGCGTCTACGAGAAACTCACCGGCATCATCGCCGGATCGGCCGGGCAGGGAAAGAAGGTGGTGTTCGACTTCGACAACACCACCCAGGCCCGCGATGTCAGCGAGGCGGTGCTGGCCCAAGCCCAACAGACCAATGTGATCGACCCGAAGTCGTTATCCCCGGCGATGTTCCCCCCGTTCACCACCGCCGACGGCAAACCGATGGACATCTCGAAAGGGGTCTACGACTACTACGAGGCGCTGCTGGATTCCGGGGGCGATGCCGATCCGTTCCGGGAGTACTCCTCGCTGCCGATGCCGGCGTCGGTGTTCGCCGGCCGCACCGTCGGCGATTTCGTCGCCCAGACCGCGGCGGTCTACGACGGGGGTGCGGGGGCGGCCGATCTGACGTCGGGAAGCCAATCGAAGATCCTCAGCGCGGGTCGGCCGTTCATCTATCCGCAGATGGCCGACCTCTACGGCAATCTGCGCAGCCACGGCTACGACGTGTGGATCGTCTCGGCCGGGATCGGGTGGGCGGTGCGGTGGATGGTGGCGAACGCGCTGAACCCGGCCATCGTCGCCAAGTACGGCAAAGACGCGGCGCTGCCACTGGACCACGTCGTCGCCGTCACCACACTGATGAAGGACCGCGGCACCGGAAAACTCGTGTCGGACTATCAACTCACCCACCAGACCCCCGATGCGGCCTACATCAATCTCGAGCCCGCACGGATCGCGCAACTGGAAATCCTGGGTCTGCCGGACGGCCTGACGTCCTGGCGGGGTGGCAAGACCGGGGCCATCGACAACATCATCACCCGGGGGGAACTGTTCATGGCAGCCGGCGACTCGTTCGGCGACGTCGAGATGCTCAGCCGCGCCCCGAACCGCCTGGTCGTCAGCCGCATGAACAAACCGGACCTCGCCGCAGGATTCGCCGGCGAGATCGCCAAGGCCCCCGACGCGACCTGGATGCTGCAGCCGACCATCAACTCCGCTCCCGTCGGATTCCTGCCGAGCAAATGCGAAATGGCCACCAAGACAGCCAATGACACCGAGGGCACCGCCACAACCGACAAGTCGCTCGGGTCTCTCGAACCCACCGGACGGCTGGGATCCTTCCTTGCCTGCTGACCCGACCTCAAACATCCCGACGGCATGTGGACCTGGACCGGCCCGTACTACGGGCTGATCTCATTCGGTGTCAACACCAATCGCGTCCCCGACCCAACCACGACGTGGGCTGATCTGCTCAAGCCCGGCTACAAGGGCATGGTGGCGACCAATGGAGATCCACGCCAGGCCACCTCACCGCTCAACGCCGTGTGGGCCGCCTCCCTCGCCAACGGCGGCTCCCCCGACGACATCGCGCCCGGGATCGACTACTTCGGACGACTCAGCCGGCAGGGCAACTACATTCCGTTGCAGGCCAACGTACTGCGACGCCATCAGCAACGGCGCACCACACCCGAATGCCGCCAAGCTCTGGATCGAGTGGATCACCAGTGGGAAGGAGGCACTGATGTACCTCGACGGTGGCGCCATCCCGGCGCTGTACTCGGTCTTCGTCGGACAGGGCAAGGTGCCCGAGGACGTCCAGGCCGCCCTGCCGCCGATCGATGAATTGCGCGCCCTGCACTTTCCGACCATGGACCAGACCGCCAAGGCGACCGCCGCCGTGGGGGCGCAATGGAACAAGGCCGTCGGATGAGGCGCCGACGACTGCCCGGCCAGACCGTGCTGCAGGTGGAGACCCGCAGCCTGCGCACCCACCTGTGGGCAACTCTGGCGATGGGCGTCCTCGGCTTCGTCGCCTATGCGGTGACCTCCGTGGCAGCGACCCAGTTGGACGGCGCGATCTCGCTGATCGACGCCGGAACAGCTTTCTTGGCAATAGGTCTCGCGCGGATCGCCGCCGCCCCGCCAGGGCCCCAGGCGCCCCGCGGCCGGCTCGCCCTGGAGAACCTCTACGTCCTGTTCCGTTCGCTGATGATCCTCGGGGTGATCCTCGCCGGCGTGGCCGCCAACGGAACCAAGGTGATCGAGTATCTGGCCACTCGGAAGGGTGAACTACCCCAGTACGGTCTGGCCGCCCTCTACACCGCGGTCGCCGCGGCGGTCGGATTCCTGGTGGTCGCCAACCACCACCGCAACAACAAGGCGATCGGCGGGGTGTCGTCGTTGCTGAAAGTCGAAGCCGGGGCCGCGAAGCTGGACGCCTGGCTCAGCGCAGGCCTGTGCGCGGCGCTCGTGGTCGTCGCGGTTCTTCCGGCCGGCACGGCGCTGACCTCGACGCGCTTCGACATCCGCCAGATCGCCGACAGTCTCATCGTGCTGGTGGTCTGCGCGATACTGGTCTGGGGGCCGCTGCGACAGGTCCGCCTGGAGTTCGGTCGGCTCTCGGGTCGCAGGACCGACCCGGAGGTCGACGCGGCGGTGCGAACCGCACTCGACGACATCGCCCGCGAGCATGGATCCGACGTCGGCGAGTCGTTCGGACTCGTTGATGTCTTCTCTGTTCGGCGGGGCAAGGTGGTCGAGGTGGACATCCACGTCTCCTACACAGGCGCACGCACCGTCGACGAGCAGGACGACATCCGCGGTGAACTGCTCGCCGAACTACGGCAGCGGGTCGGTCCGGTGCGGATGACGCTGGTGTTCACCCGACGGCCGATCCATGATCCGCCGCAGACCGGGCCGGGCC
>VERS01000383.1 GCA_018882545.1 Mycobacterium sp. | reverse complement strand
CGCGAATCCCGCCAACGAATAGGAGTCAGTCCAGCCATGAACACCTCGACAGTCGTAAGCCGGCAAGCGATGACGGCGCTGAGTTCGGTGGCGTCGAGGTGTTCATGGCTGGACTGACTCCTATTCGTTGGCGGGATTCGCGCTGACTGACGACAACTCTGGCGCGTCCCGGGCCGGGCGTGTGTGGGCCGGTCAGGCCGATGTGCGGACGACCGGGATGTCCACCGATCGGAGGAATTCGCGCTTGGCGACGAATGAAAACCCGTCGACACCGACGGGATGTCGGGCTCTGGTTAGCGATTCAAGGGATGAAAGCACCCTGAATTTGCCTGGTCCTTTGGTAAAAGCCGTACCACCATGCACAACGCATGAGTCTTCTCCGCAGGCTGGGGTTCTTTTCCACCTTTATCAGTGACTTCAGGCACTGCATCACCATTGTTGTGAAACCAATGGGTTCGACAGGGTATCCGGTCAGGTGTTGGACCAGTGGCTCGCTCATACCGTATCCGTACAGCAGCCTCACGCAGTATCGGAACGAAAATCTGCGGGGGTCGAGATGATGCCGGACGAAGAGGGACGGCTGATAGGAGCACTTGTAGCCCTTCCTGTGCACCGCCCTGAACATCAGGGCGTCTTCGCAGGACAAGATCGCCCCCTTCTCTTGTCTGCCCCTCCTCCCGAGCTGAATATCCGGGGGGCTGTTCTCGTAGGCCAGAAAATCTTTCACCGCAGCCGTTCTCACCGTTGCTCCGGCCGAAGGAGGTTCGGCTGGGCCCCACTTTTCGACGACGAATTCCGTGACCGACTGCATCCCCATGTTCTCCCCGTCGTGGATCGCCAGGTAGGCCCGAACTGGGTAGAGCCAAGCCGGCATCCTGACATGATCGGGGAGGAGAAGGCGGGGACCGATAACGCCCACATCGGGATTTTCCGCCATGACCCGCAGCGATGCCTCAAGGAAGTCCGGGGGAGCCTCGATGTCATCGTCAATGAACGTTATGAGTTCGGCTTGGGCGGTCTTGATCGCGGTAATCCGGGCAAACAGGTTCCCGAGCTTCGGTTCATCCAGAACCCTGTAGTTCACTCCGTGGCTCCTGAGGACGGAGAAGTGCTCCGGATCGATCGGAATGGTCGAAGCGTTGTTGATTATGGTGATTCTGTAATCACTCTTCCTGAGCGTCTGCCGGGCAAGACTTCTCAAGCAGACGTCGAAGACGTCTCGGGGGGGATTGTGGGTGCAAACACACACTTCCAGTCGCACGCATCCATCTCCAAGACCCCCGGGTGCGGGCGAACTCGTTGTCACAACAGACCTCGAATCACGGGCCGAATTCGTAGCCGAACAGTTCGATGTCGGGGGCGAAAGCCTCTCGTACCCGCGCTACGGTCGTATCGTTGTAGTACTCGTAGTAGGGCTTGTCACCCGACGCGTTCAGCTTGGGCAACACGGCGGTGACCCCGATGCGTGAGCAAATGGCGTCGAAATCCCGATCCAGGTTCTCGTAACGGCCGATGAAATCCACCAACTGCTCCCCGCTCCCGGAGAAGATAAAGTCTTTCTGGAGTCTGCGGTCATGAACGCATCGCCATTCGATGTATTCCTCGAAGGTGTTGAACCGCTTCGCCAGGTCATGCTGAAAGTGATCGGCGTTCCTCCGCATGTACGTGTACTGGGACACTTGCCAGGACCAAGGGTTCCGCACGATCGCGAATGAAAAGAATGACCGGAACACCTTGTAGGACATCGCATCGACCAGTTCGGGAGCGGTGACATGATCCCGGTAGGGCTGGTGATCGAAGTAGGAAATCCCCGCCACCGAGCAGAGTCTGTTCAGTCTCTGCTGAAATCCGGTCGTGGCAAAGGGCAGCAGTGCGTTGACGATGCTGCTGCCAGCGTTCTTGTAGATGTGAACGAATATGAACCTGTGTTCTCTCGACAGCAGCATAGACGTAAACCGTTCCCAGGCGGGCGACGCAGTGGCCTCAGACTGATTCCCCTTGCTGGCGGGCCACCTCGAGCAATTCATCATAGTTGTCGATCAATTCACGGTACGGCTGCCGCCAAGTCGTACGCAAGGTGCTCACGGCCGGCAACGACGGGGTTTCCAGACGCAGGTAGTCGCAGACCCTGGCGACTGTCCCCTGCCATTGATCGGACGATTGCAGATCCTGTTCATAAGTTAGCGTCAGGTGCGGCAGATTTCCAATCAAGTCATGACACTCCCGAATCCGTCGCTGCTTGTTTTTGAAAAGCTGCAGAAAGTCTTCTGGCGCAACGGTGAAGCGGCCGAACTCCGGATCTGGATCGTCCAGCCGACTGTTCCAACGCCCTGACTGGCGGGCGACAAAGTGCGATACGGTCTGGGCAAACACGGATTGGCGTTGGAGATGGAGGATGTGCCAATCGGCGTCGTGCAACTTCCGAAAGAACTTGGCCGGCCCATCTATTTCCCCGAGTTTCAGCATGAATCCATACCCTGAAATGCTGGGGCGATCACGGATGGCCTGCTGGCGGTAGGACACGTACCACATCGGATAGCGTCGATACACGGGCAGCAGCCGGCGTCGAATCTGGGATTGCCAGCGATCAACGTTGAACAGTTCGTCATCGCAATGAATTGTCGTCTGCGCATTCAACAGGTCGGCCAGCAAGTGGCTGCCACTGCGACCCAGACTGAAGATCACGAACCGCTTCAAGGGCATCGCGCGTCAGGACTCCCCGGGAAAGCCGTAGCCGAAGAATCGCAACTCGAAGGCAAACACCTTCTCGACGATACGTCGCGACCTCTTCGTGTAAAGCGATCCCACGGTCGCATCAGGTGGACGAATCCCCCGTTTGAATTCGGGTAGGTATTGACGATCGTAGGGCACTCCGATGCGGTCGCAGATCTTTTGTATGTCCTCTTCGAGCGCCTCGTATCGGATCACCGCGTCGAGGCAGAATTTCCTGCGGATCATGTACTTGTCCCGGTCCACCGGCGCGTGGTTCTGCAGGAATCCGATGAACCGGAGTTGCTCGGCGTTGAGATTTTCATGCCGGAGTTCCTCGATCATCCGCGCGGGGGGTTGATAATCCCCCCCTTGGAAGCAGAATGCAGAGATGCACTTCTCGAACGGGTTTCGCACCACGCAAAACTTGAAGTAACTGTCCCAGACGGCCGCGCCCACTTCGGCCTTGATCCTCGATGCGGGCATATGGTTCCACCACGTCGTGCCGTACGGAGGTTCTGACCCCCGATATCCGATGATGCCATGTTCGGACACATATTCGTCCCGGCCATGGAGTTGTGTCCACGCCCCGTCGGGCATGCAGAACCGCTCGAAGAACGACTCCACGCTCGTGCCACCCGTCTTGGCAGTCTTGGTGTAGATGAAGCGGTGACGATGACTGACCAGCATCAGCGCCCCCCGTCACCTGGAATCCGGCGAAACGAAGCCGTCGGCGCCCATCATAGCGACGTGGTCTGCCCGCCATCAGAGCCGCCGCCATCGGTCGGTTCGATCTGTGGCGTGCCATCGCGGCGTATCCGCGTCCCGCCGGCTGACGGGAGTCCGAACGAGTTGGCGGGACTTCGCGGCCCATCTGTGGTAGCAG
>VERS01000382.1 GCA_018882545.1 Mycobacterium sp. | reverse complement strand
AGTGCATCCTGTGCGCCTGCTGCACCACCAGTTGCCCGGTGTTCTGGAACGAGGGCAGCTACTTCGGGCCGGCGGCGATCGTCAACGCCCACCGGTTCATCTTCGACAGCCGCGATGAGGGTGCCGCCGAGCGCCTGGAGATCCTCAACGACACCGACGGGGTCTGGCGCTGCCGGACCACCTTCAACTGCACCGACGCCTGCCCGCGCGGCATCGAGGTGACCAAGGCCATCCAGGAGGTCAAGCGCGCGCTGATGTTCTCCTGAGTCGGCCCAGGGGCATCGAGCTCAGCGCAGCGTGAATATCGTTCGGTGCCAGCCCTTTTCGGCCACGCCGGTGATGTCGCTCATGACGTGCTTGACGGTGAGGTACTCCTCGAAGGAGTAGTCGCTCATGTCCTTGCCGAATCCGGAGGCGCCCAGTCCGCCGTGCGGCATCTCGCTGATGATCGGGATGTGGTCGTTGATCCAGACACAACCGGCCTTGATCTCCCGGGACGCCCGCTGGGCGCGGTAGACGTCGCGGGTCCACGCCGAGGCGGCCAGGCCGTAGTCGGTGTCATTGGCCTGCCGCAGCGCGTCGTCGTCGCCGTCGTGGCGGCGCACGGTCAGCACCGGGCCGAAGATCTCGTCGCGGTAGGCCTCGGAGTCCTGCGCGACGTCGGCGAGCAGGGTCGGCAGGTAGTAGGCCCCGGGCAGGTCGGGGGCCTTGCCCCCGGTGACCAACCGGGCGCCCTGGGCCGGCGCGCGGTCGACGATGCCGGCCACCTTGGCGCGGTGGGCGAAGGTGATCAGCGGGCCGAGGTCGGTGTCGGGGTCCTGCGGGTCGCCGACGACGACCTTGGCCATCAGTTCGGCCACCCCGGCGACGAAGTCGTCGTAGAGGTTGCCGGCCACGATCGCCCGGGTGGCCGCGGTGCAGTCCTGGCCGGAGTTGATCAGGGCGCCGGCGACCGCACCGTGCACGGCGGCGTCGAGGTCGGCGTCGTCGAACACCACGAACGGCGCCTTGCCGCCCAGTTCGAGTTGGGTGCGGTGGCCGTGCGCGGCGGCCGCGGCCATCACCCTGCGGCCCACCGGGGTGGACCCGGTGAAGGTGACCACGTCGACGTCCGGATGCCCGGCCAGGGCCTGACCGGCATCGCCGCCCGCCCCGGTGACGACGTTGAGCACCCCGGCGGGCAGGCCGGCCTCCACCGCCAGGCGGGCCAGCGTCAGGGTGGTCAGCGGGGTGATCTCGGCGGGCTTGATCACCACCGAACATCCGGCGGCCAGGGCCGGGATCACCTTCCACACCGCCATCTGCAGCGGGTAGTTCCACGGGGTGATGGTGCCCACCACCCCGACGGCTTCGCGCCGGATCGCCGACGTGTGGTCGGCGGAGTACTCGGCGGTGGCCTTACCCTCCAGGTGGCGGGCGGCCCCGGCGAAGAACGCGATGTTGTCGATGCTGCCGGGCAGGTCGAACTCGGTCGCCAGGCGCACCGGCTTGCCGGTCTGGCTGACCTCCTCGGCGACCATCGCCTCGGCACCGGCCTCCAGGAGTTCGGCGAGTTTGAACAGCACCCCGGACCGTTCGGCCGGGGTCGCTGAGGACCAGTCGGGCAGGGCGGCGCGCGCGGAGGCCACCGCGGCGTCCACGTCGGCGGGGGTGGCCAGGGCGAGTTCGGCGACGACGGCGCCGGTGGCGGGGTTGATCACCTGATGGTGGTCACCGGCCGTGCCGACCGGCGCCCCGTCGATCCAACTGCTGGGAATCATGGCCTGATTCTACGTATTTCGTCGTATTTCGTCGCCTCCCCTGTTTAACACGACGGATTCCGTGCACAATCACAGGTATGCGTGACTTGCGCACCACCGGCCCCGGCCCGGC
This sequence comes from Mycobacterium sp., assembly GCA_018882545.1. Taxonomy (GTDB): domain Bacteria; phylum Actinomycetota; class Actinomycetes; order Mycobacteriales; family Mycobacteriaceae; genus Mycobacterium. The sequence goes on along the minus strand of VERS01000382.1, from coordinate 1,724 downwards.
CGGTCCAGTGCAACTCGATGAAATGTCCAAGGCGATCATCGAGAATCTGCAGCAGGACGGCCGGCGGTCCTATGCCGGCATCGGCAAGGCCGTCGGACTCTCCGAGGCAGCGGTGCGCCAGCGGGTGCAGCGGCTGATCGACACCGGAGTGGTGCAGATCGTGGCCGTCACCGATCCCATGCAGCTGGGCTTCTCCCGGCAGGCGATGATCGGCATCCGCTGCCAGGGCGACATCACCAAGGTCGCCGAGCGGCTCGCCAAGCTGGATGCGGTGGACTACGTGGTGCTCACCGCCGGGACCTTCGACGCCATCGTCGAGGTGGTGTGTGCCGACGACAGCGAACTGCTCGATCTGCTCAACACCGAGATCAGGTCGGTGCCGGGAGTGATGTCCACCGAGACGCTGGTTTATCTGAAACTGGTTAAACAACAATACAATTGGGGTACGCGATGACGCTGTCCGCCGAGCACAAGTTGACCGTGGAACTGGGTGCCAAGGCCGAGCGGCACCTGTGGGGGCATTTCGCCCGGCACGGGCACGGGATGACGCCGCCGATCATCACCCGCGGTGAGGGCGTGCACATCTGGGACAGCTACGGCAAGCGCTATTTCGACGGGCTGTCCGGGCTGTTCGTGGTGCAGGTCGGCCACGGCCGCCGGGAGATCGCCGAGGCGGCCGCCAAACAGGCTGAGACCCTTGAGTTCTTCCCGCTGTGGTCCTACGCCACCCCGTCGGCGATCGAACTGGCCGAGCGCCTGGCCCACTACGCCCCCGGGGATCTGAACCGGGTGTTCTTCACCACCGGCGGCGGCGAGGCGGTGGAGAGCGCCTGGAAACTGGCCAAGCAGTACTTCAAGCTCACCGGCAAGCCGGGCAAGTTCAAGGTGATCTCCCGGGCCATCGCCTATCACGGCACCCCGCAGGGCGCGCTGGCGATCACCGGCCTGCCCGACTTCAAGAAGCCGTTTGAGCCGCTGACCCCGGGCGGATTCCGGGTGCCCAACACCAACTTCTACCGCGCCCCCGAGCCGTACAACACCGACATCAAGGCCTGGGGCCGGTACTGCGCGGACCGCATCGCCGAGGCCATCGAGTTCGAGGGTCCAGACACCGTCGCGGCGGTGTTCCTCGAGCCGGTGCAGAACGCCGGCGGCTGCTTCCCGCCGCCGCCGGGTTACTTCGAGCGGGTCCGGGAGATCTGCGACGAGTATGACGTGCTGCTGGTCTCCGATGAGACCATCTGCGCGTTCGGCCGCATCGGTGCGATGTACGCCTGCAGCAGCGATCTCGGGGACTTCGGGTACGTGCCGGACATGATCACCTGCGCCAAGGGCATGAGTTCGGGCTACTCCCCGATCGGGGCGATGATCGCCAGCGACCGGCTCTTCGAGCCGTTCAACGACGGCAAGACCATGTTCGGGCACGGCTACACCTTCGGCGGGCACCCGGTCTCGGCGGCGGCCTCGCTGGCCAACCTCGACATCTTCGAGCGGGAGAAGATCAACGAGCACGTCAAGACCAACGCACCGATCTTCCGGTCCACCCTGGAGCGGCTGCTGGAACTGCCCATCGTCGGCGACGTCCGCGGCGAAGGCTTCTTCTACGGCATCGAACTGGTCAAGGACAAGGCCACCCGGGAGACCTTCGACAGCGACGAGAGCGAGCGCCTGCTGCGCGGGTTCCTCTCCGCCGCACTGTTCGAGGCCGGGCTGTACTGCCGCGC
>VERS01000004.1 GCA_018882545.1 Mycobacterium sp. | reverse complement strand
GTTCAGCGCGCCGCGGAAGCGGTCCACGGTGGCCAGTTCGGCGGCGACCGGTGCGGCGATCTGCTGCTCGGCAACCACCGCCACCTCGGCCCGCAGCGCCGCCCGCGCGGCGCGGGCCGCCCGCTTCGCGCTGGTGCGCGCCAGAATCCGACCGATCGCGGCCAGCACCACACCGCCGAGCAGACCGACGATGAGCATCAGCGTCGGGACCGGGAAACCCTCCACGGTGGGTGCCTGGGCCACCTGGAACTGCAGGTAGGCCAACCCCGCCAGCGCCAGCAACCACAGACCCCCGGCGAGCGCGACCGCGAACAGCAGCCACTGCAGCACCCCGAAGACGCTCCACCAACGCGGGTCGCGGGGCGGCACCAGCGGGGCCCGGGTGACCGCCTGGTCGAGGTGATCGGCCAGTTCCGCCGAGGCGCGGTCGGCCACCGCCCGGGTGCTCTGCACCCAGGGCTGCGGTGCGCCCGCGCTGGCCTTGTCGACGTAGGCCAGGACCGCGCTGTTGGCCCGCGCCTTGGCCACGGCGTCGTTGGAGGGCAACGACGAGCGCACCAGGCGCGGATCGACACCCGGGCGTTCCAGGCGCAACTGGGCGACCGGATCCTTGCGCAGACGGGCCAGCCATTTCAACGGTGGCCAGCCGACTGCCTGCACCGCCTTGCGTTGCGAAGACTTCTCGATCGCCGCCACGATGACCGGCGCACCGGCCGCCTCGGTGAGTGCGTCGGTGAGCTTGTCGAGGTCCCCGGCGCCGGCCCCGGCCACCGGGGTCCCCGGATCCTCGGCGACGCGCGCCAGACCGTCGGCGGCGGTGGCGACGTCTGCGGCCAGCCGGGCCAGCGCGGTGCGTCGACTGGCGACCGCGGCCATGATCCGGTCGGCCAGGGCCTCCAGTCCTTCGCCGCTGCGGTTGGAGGCACCCAGCACCACGGCGTCGGCCAGTCCGTCCTCGGCGACCAGACGCTTGAGGTGGGCCAGGCATGCGTCGGCATCGGTGACGCTGAGCCGGTCGACCTGGTTGAGCACCACCACGGTGACGTCGTCATGGCGGGCGAACCGGCGCAGGTACTGCTCGTGCACCAGGGCGTCGGCGTACTTCTGCGGGTCGAGCACCCACACCATCAGGTCGACCCGCTCGACGAAGTGGTCGACGTGCGCGCGATGTGAGGTCTGGGTGGAGTCGTGGTCTGGCAGGTCGATAAGGACCAGGTCGGCCAGCGCCGCCGCGCCGCCGGCGGCGACATGCCAGCGGGTGACGCCCAGCCACTCCAGCAGGGCGAGGGTCTCCGGGGTTTCCCGCCAGATCGCGGCCAGCGGCTCGGCGGTGGTGGGCCGCAGCACGCCGGCCTTGGCCACCTCCTCCCCGACGATGGAGTTGAACAGGGTGCTCTTGCCGGCGCCGGTGGACCCGGCGAAGGCCACCACCGTGAGCTCCTCGGACAGGCCGCGCCGGGCCTTCGCCCGTTCGGCCACCGATCGCGCCGCGGCCACCGGCGGCGCGGGCAGCCGCCCTTCACCGAGGTCGGCCGCCTCGGCCAGTCCCTCGAGCCGGCGGTCCAGGGCCGCCCCGTCGATGGGCGGTTCGGCGCGCAGCGGGTTGAGCCGGGCGAGCAGGTCCTTCATCATCAGCCGTTCCACCAATTCCGCAGGGTGTCCCGCCAGTTCCGCCGCGGTGCGGCCGCCTCCCCCGGCGCCGGCGGACTGGCCGGCAGTACCGCCGCGGCGTCCTCGGCGTCGCGGGCCTGCTGGACCTGCCGGGTGGCCACCTGCAGCCGGGCCGGCAGTTCCGGATCGAGATCCAGGGCGTCCAGCCGTGACAGGAACCGGTTCTTCTCCTCGGCCATCAACTCCGTGACGCGCTCCTTGAGTCTTTCCATGGCGGCCTTGGACATTCGCCGCACACCCTCCTCGCCGAAGACCGCCTCGAGGAGCTTCTGCGCGACGACCGTCGAGGCGCCCGCGATCCCGATCTCCGCACCGGTCAACCCGCCGGTGGCCGAGAACACCGCCACCATCAGTGCCAGGGTCACGGCGTTGACCCCGTAGGCCATCGCCCGGGCGGCCTGGCGTTTGTCGGCGCCCTCGGTCCGGATCAGGTCGAGCAGGTCGTCCTGCCACGCCCGGACCAGCGCGGCGGCCTGATCGGGAAATCCGTCGGAGGCCCGGGCCAGGTCGGATCCGGCCAGCAGAGCCCGGCCGGCGTCGTCCTGGCGCCAGGCCCGGTCGGCGCGGCGCGCGGCTTCGTTGGCCGAATCGACCAGAACACTGGCCAGTCCGGATTCGATTGCCTCACTGACCCGTTCCGGCGGGGCGGGTTCGCCCCGGACGACCGCGCTGAGACGGTCGCGCAGACGCCCGACACCCTCCTCGAGTCGCTTGAGCAACTGCCCGGTTCCGACGAACTCCTGCCAGCGCGCCAGTACCTCGCCCCGCATCAGCGAGCCGTCGGAGGCGATCTGCTCCAGCCCGGCCACCGCTTGGCCGTAGGACTGGTCAACCTCGGCGCGCAGTCTTTCGGCGGTATTGAGTTGCTGCGCAACGGCGTCGGTGACAACCGGCATATCGGCGGCGATGTGTCCGACCGCGCCGTCGACGGTCCGGCGGGCCACTGCGGCACGCATCGCGGCGTCGGCGACCAGGTTGGTCAGCCAGGCCTGCATCTCGGCGGTGCGGTCGGCGGGCAGCATGCCGTCGACCAGGGGCGATTCGGGAATGACGAACAGCGGGGCGTTTCCGAGGCGCTCCTCACCGAGCATCTGGCGCACATGCGCGGTCACCTCGGCCATCGCCTCGGGGGGGACCCGGTTGAGCACGATGACCACCGCGGCGTTGCGGTCGACCGCGGCTCGCAGCGCCGCCCACGGCACCGCGTCGGCGTAGCGCGACGCGGTGGTGACGAAGAACCACAGGTCGGCGGCGGCCATCAGCATGCCGGCCATATCTCGGTTGGTCTGGGACACCGAATCCAGGTCGGGGGCGTCCAGGAGGCCCATCCCGGCGGGCACCGCGTCCACGGCGACCAGGCGCAGTCCGAACACGTCCTCGGTGCCGCCCAGCGACTGCCCGCCGCCGCCGGTGATCCGCGGCAGGCGCGGCAGGATGTGGTCGGAGGCGAACCAGTCGGCGTCGGCCGGGTTGTGGGCCAGCACCGGGTGGCGGGTGGTGGGACGAAGCACACCGGGTGTGGTCACCGGCATGCCGACCATCCGGTTGACCAGCGTCGACTTCCCGCTGCCGGTGGATCCGCCGACGACGGCCAGCAGGGGCGCATCGGCGTCGCGGAGCCTGGGCAGGATGTAGTCGTCGAGTTGGTTGGTGAAGCTGCCCGCCATGGACCGCGCGGCGTCCGCACCGGGGGCCGGCAGCGGAATCCGCACCTGCGCCAGGGCTTCGCGCAGCGACTCCAGGGGGGTCAGCAGTGATCCGGACACCGCTACATCGTGCCTTAGCCCGACGGTCGATCAGCCGACGTTGCGGACGAGTTCGATGGCGTACTCGTTGACGAAGCGTCCCGCGGGGGGTTCGCCGGGCTCGCAGGAGCCGTCGGACTCGCCGGGACGCTTGACCCACAGGTAGGCGTCGGCATGGGCGCCGGCGGTGGCGGTGGTCGGCGCGACGCCCATCGCCCGGCCCGGCGGGTTGCACCAGTCCAACGCCACACCGACGGCCGGTCCGGCCCCATTGCGGGAGGTGTCGATCACGTAGTGCGCCCCATTGGTCATCCCGGAAATCGCTTCCCCGTACCCGATTTGCTCCTCGGTGGTGTAGAAATTCGCGGTGTTGAGGCTGAAGCCGCGAGCTCGGGCCACACCGACCTCGTTGAGCCGGCCGGCCATCACCTCGGCACTGACCCACCGGGAGTGCCCGGCGTCGACGTAGACCACGGCGGCCGGGTTGGCGGTCAGGGTGTCCACGGCGTAGCGGATCAGGCCGAAACGTTCCTGCTGCTGATCCGGCGACAGGCAGTCGGCCATCGCCAGCGCATCGGGTTCGAGGATGATCGCAGCGGGCAGCGAACCCAGACCGGCCGCGACGGCGTCGATCCACTGGGTGTAGCCGGCGGGCGAGCCGAAACCGCCCGCGGCGTAGCTGTAGCAGTCGCGGTGCGGGATGGCGTAGAGGGTGAAGACCGGCATGGCGCCGACGGCCTGGGCCGCCCCGGCCATCCGCGACACCGTGCTGTTCACCCGCCCGACCGGGAACGCCTCGTCCAGCCAGAACGACGCGGGGGTGTTGGCGATCGTGGTCAACTCGGGGATCGGCGGGTCGGCGTTGTTGGCCGCGAGCATCGCCGACGAGATCGGGTCGACGTAGAACGGTCTTCCGGCCAGCGGATTGGATGCGTCGACCAGGCGGATGGCCGGGGCGCTGACGGTGGCCGGTTCGGACTTGGTCGGTTCGGCAAGCACACCCGCGCCTGCCAGGGCCGCCACGGCCAGGGGAGCGATCCCCCGGGTGAGCGCGCCGGCAACTGAGGAACTCACCCCCAGAAAATAGAGTGCCACCGGCCGGTTCGGTCAAGTTTCCGGCGGCCCGCCACCCGCTGTGCGATTCATTCGCCACAGCAGCAACACCAGTCCCGGAAGGCCCCGCCTCCGCAAGGCCCACGCCGCCCACTGGCGGCGGCGTTCCCCCGATCGGTGGACGGCCCGACCATCCGCCGCGGGGGCCACCCGGTGGACTGGAATCGCCGCCGCACCGGCGCAGAGTCGTCAGTGTCGGGTTCCAACAGCGACAGTCCGCACCGAGCACCGCCGGCCGAGGAGTCAGGATCATGAAGACCATCACCATCATCACCGAGCAGATTTCCGACCGCGCCCTGGCAGCGGCGTTGCCCACCGAGGGGGTCGCCTCGGTCACCGTCCGCCGCGTCCACGGCACCCCCCGGGAGAGCGGGACCGAGACCCTGCGCCTCCGCAATCCGAACCGGTTCATCCCGATCCACCGCGTGGAGGTCGTCGCCGAGGACGAGGCGGTCTCGACCGTCCTCGAGGGCCTCTCGGTGGCCTACGGCGCGGGATTATTCAACGACGCCGAGGTGTGGGTCGACGGCCCGGTCCTGGCGGCCTGCGCCTGACCTCACCGAAGAGCCAGCGCTCGGCGCGCCGCCGCGACCGTCTGACCGACGTAACCGGCACCGAAAAGGGCGACGTGGGCCAACAGCGGGTAGAGCTGGTGCAGCGCGATGCGCTCCGACCAGTTCGGTTTCAGCGGATACACACTGCGGTAGCCGCGGTAGATGCTCTGTAGGTGAGGGCAGCCGAACAGCGCCAGCATGGCCAGGTCGGTCTCACGGTGCCCGCCGTGGGCGGCCGGGTCGATCAGCACCACACCGTCGGGGGTCCACATCACGTTGCCGCTCCATAGGTCGCCGTGCAGCCGCACCGGACGGTCGTCGTCGTCGAACTCGCCGGCGCGGCAGCGCCCGATTATCGCCCCGACGATCCGGACGGCATCCGGGTCGAGGGCATCGGATGCCCGCCCGAGCATCGGCGCCAGGCGCTCCTCGGCGTAGAACTCACCCCAGCGTGCGTGCGGCCTCAGGCTCATCGGAAGCGGCTGGTGCAGCGGGCCGAAGAATCCGGGTCCGGTCCACCCGGCCGGCGGCGATCCGAAGCCGCCGGCGCCGGCACCGTGGGTGACGGCCAGACCCTGTCCGAACCGCAGCGCCGCCGCCTCCGTCGGGGCGGCGGCAGCCAGTCGCTGCAAGGACAGGCCGGTGTCGTCGACGTCGATCACCCGTGCGCACGGCACCCCACCGGGCACGTCGGACAGCCAGCGCAGACCAGCGGCCTCCCATGCGAAAAAACCCTGTGGCGCATGCGGATTACGCTTGACGAACGGTGTCAAACCGGTGACCTAATGGCCGCGGAAGGCGTCCATGGAGTTGTACACCCCGACGCGGCGAAGATACTGATCACGCAACCGGGTCGGCAGCACGCCGGTGAGTACCTTGTTCATCCGCGAGGTCCACGGCATGACGACGAACGGCCGGCCGGCCAGCATCGCCGACCAGGTGGCGTCGACCACGTCCTGCTGTTTGAGCATCGGGGTGAGCAGGATGCCTTTCGCGCCGTCGAACATCCCGGTATCGATGTAGGTCGGGCACACGGTGGTCACCTTGACGTGGTCGTGGCCGGCCAGTTCGAGTTCCAGGCGCACCGAGTCGGAGAATCCGACCGCCGCCCATTTGGAGGCGGCGTAGGCCGCCATCCGGGGCACGGCGTTCAGCCCGGCCGAGGAGGCGATGTTGACCAGTCGGCACGGGTTGCTCGAGTAGACCATCGAGGGCAGGAACTCCCGCGCGACCAGCATCGGACCGATGGCGTTGACTTCCATGGTCGTCAGGAAGTCACGCGGATCGTTCTCCCAGAAGTAGCGGTTACCCCGCACGATGCCGGCGTTGTTGAACAGCACCCGAATGGTGCCGACCTCCCCGCGGACCCGCTCGGCGGCCTCGGCCACCCGGTCCCGGCAGGTGACGTCGACGACGTCGTACTGGATCGACCCGCCGGCCGCCTCGAGTTCGGCGGCGGTCTCCTTCAACGCGGCTTCGTTGGCGTCCCACAGCACCACCGAGTCGGCACCCTCGCGCACGGCGTGGGCTGCGAAGAGCTTCCCCAAGCCCATTGCGGCACCGGTGATCAGAACGGTGGTCCCCTGGACCGACTCCATGGCCGTACTCCTCCCGATGCATACCCGCCCGTCAGCGTTTCTACCGCATGGCCGGCAACCTGAGTATCCCGCACTCTGTGCCACCGGACTCCACGCGCTCGGTGCCGGGTCACTAGGGTGCTTGGTGCGGCAACCGAGGAGACAGTGGGCGAATTCATGACTGCAGCATCCGAGACCCCTGCACTCGAAGCCCGGGTCGGCCACTACTACGAGATGGACGGCACCTACCTCGTCGGCCGCGAGAAGGTTCGCGAATACGCCCGGGCGGTGCAGGATTACCACCCCGCCCACTGGGACCTCGCCGCCGCGGCCGATCTGGGCTACCCGGGCCTGGTGGCGCCGCTCACCTTCACCTCCACCCCGGGGATGTCCTGCAACCGGCGGATGTTCGAGTCGGTGGTCGTCGGCTACGACACCTACATGCAGACCGAAGAGGTCTTCGAGCAGCACCGCCCGATCGTGGCCGGCGACGAACTCAAGATCGACGTCGAACTGACCTCGGTGCGCCGCATCGCCGGCCGGGATCTCATCACCGTCACCAACACCTTCACCGACGCCGCCGGGGAACGGGTGCACACCCTGCACACCACCGTCGTCGGCGTCACCGCCGAGGACATCAACCCGGGTGTGAAGGCGGCCGTGCAGAAGGCGATGATGCACGACGTCGACATCATGAGCATCGACGCTGCCGGGGCGGACTACGAGAAGACAGTACGTCCCGACAGTGAGGTCCGGATCGCCGCGGACACCGAACGCTTCCTGGGGACACCGTCTTTCGACGACCTGGCCGTCGGGGACGAATTGCCGGTGCACCACACCCGGCTCTCGCGCGGAGATCTGGTCAACTACGCCGGTGTCGCCGGTGACGCCAACCCGATCCACTGGGACGAGGGCATCGCCAAACTGGCCGGGCTGCCCGACGTGATCGCCCACGGCATGCTCACGATGGGGCTGGGAGCCGGGTTCGTCTCGGCCTGGTCGGGCGATCCGGGCGCGGTGACCCGCTACGCGGTGCGACTGTCCGCCCCGGCGGTGGTCTCCGCCGCCGAGGGCGCCGACATCGAGTTCCACGGCAGGGTCAAAGCGCTGAACCCCGAAACCCGCACGGGCGTCGTGCTCGTCGGCGCCAAGTCCGACGGCCGCAAGATCTTCGGCCTGGCGACGATGGACATCCGTTTCCGCTGAAGCCGTGACCGACTTCCAGGATGCCCCGACGGCCAGCCGACGGCCGCACATCCTGCGGCTGGCGGTGTTCGCCGCGTTCCTGCTCACGCTGTTTTATCTGGTTGCGATCAGACGAGTCATCGACGTCGAGGCGGTCCGGGCCGCGGTGGCCGGCGCCGGGCCGGTTGCGCCGCTGGTCTACATCCCGGTTTCAGCGCTGCTGGCGTCGATTTTCGTGCCGGGGCCACTACTTGCAGCCGGCAGCGGGTTCCTGTTCGGCCCGGTGCTGGGAACGGCGGTGACTCTGTGCTCGACGGTTCTCACAGCGACCATTGCCGCCCTCATCGGCCGCCGCGCCGGACGCGACAGCGCCCGGGCGCTGATCGGAACGCAGTGGGCCGAACGCATCGACACCCAGATCAAACGGCGCGGCCTGTGGGCGGTCGTCGGTCAGCGGTTCATCCCGGGCATCTCCGATGCGATGGCCTCCTACACCTTCGGCGCGTTCGGAATACCGCTGTGGCAGATGGCGATCGGTGCGTTCATCGGCTCGATGCCACGGGCGTTCGTCTACACCGCGCTGGGCGCGTCGATCTCGGACCTGAGTTCGCCGCTGGCCTACGCCGCCGTCGCGGTCTGGTGCATCACCGCGATCATCGGAGCGTTCGCCGTGCATCGCGGGTACCGCGGTTGGCGAACCCGCCGCGACCCGACGGGTTAGCCGGCCCGCCGGTAGAAGGGGAAGGCGACGACGACGAAGGGCTCCTTGCGGCCGCGGACGTCCACAGTCAGTGCGGTGCCCGGCTCGGCCAGCCCGGCGTCGACGTAGGCGAGCGCGATCGGATAGCCGAGGGTCGGCGAAAGCGCTCCCGAGGTGACGGTGCCCACCACGTTCTGCCCGGCGGCGTCGCACACCGGATAGCCGGCCCGTGCCGCCCGCCGACCTTCACCGCGGAGGCCGACCAGCACCCGGTCGACCGGCTGCCGGGACAGCGACGCCAGCGCCTCCCGTCCGACGAAGTCCTTGTCCAGCCGGACGACCTTGCCCAGCCCCGCTTCGTAGGGACTGGTGTCCAGGGTCAGTTCGTGTCCGTAGAGCGCCATCCCGGCCTCCAGCCGGAGGGTGTCGCGGCACGCCAGTCCGGCCGCCAGACCACCGCGCTCGGTGACGGCCTCGAGCAATGCCCTCCACAGGGCAGGCGCCTGATCGTTGGGCACGTAGAGCTCGAACCCGTCCTCGCCGGTGTAGCCGGTGCGGGCCAGCAGCACGTCGATGCCGGCCACCACGGCCGGCGTGCTGGCGTAGTACTTCAGGTCGGCGACCAGTGCGCTGTCGGGGACCAGGGAGCTCACCACGTCCTGGGCCTTGGGTCCCTGCACGGCGATCAGCGCGGACTGCTCTGACCTGTCGGCGACGGTGACGTCGAATGCGGCTGCGCGGCTGCTGATCTCCTGGTGCACAGACCGGTAGTTGGCTGCGTTGGCGACCACCAGGAAGTGGTCATCGGCGAGTCGGTAGACGACCAGATCGTCGATGACTCCGCCCTCCACGTCACAGATCAGCGAGTACTTCGCTCTGCCGACGGCGACTTTGGATAACTCGCCGACGAGGGCGTAGTCGAGCAGTGCGGCGGCATCGGGGCCGCTGACGTCGATCTCGCCCATATGCGACAGGTCAAAGAGGCCCACAGCGGTGCGCACCGCATGGTGCTCGGCGAGTTCGCTGGAGTACTTCAGCGGCATCTGCCATCCGGCGAAGTCGGTGAACGACGCTCCCAGCGCACGATGCTCGCCGAGCAACGGCGAGGTGCCGGTCGCGCCGGTTTCGCTGCCGGTCATGGGTGATCTCCTCGGTTCAGTGGGCTCCCCGCCGCGGGCAGGACGTCAATGCTACGGATCGACCGCCCGCCCGGCGCGATCGGACAGGCAGGCCACCGGTCACGGCCCGGCGCCATACCGAACTTCATCGCTAACTCCCACGTAACACGTTCGGAATCGAGGCTTCCTAGCGTGAGGTCGCGTCCACAGCCCGCGGCGAATCCACGGGTGGCAGATACCCAGGGGAGTCACATTGAGCGGAAACACGGTCCGGTTGCAGGCGATCACCAACGTCGAGGCCTACCAGCCTCCGGCGGTCAGCTTCGTGCCCGGCGAGGAACCAGGGTCGATCTTCGGCTCCAACGTGTTCACCAAAGCCGAAATGCAGCTGCGGCTGCCCAGCGCGGTCTACAGGTCCGTGGTCGCCACCATCGACAAGGGCGAGAAACTCGACCCGTCGGTGGCCGATGCGGTCGCCGCGGCGATGAAGGACTGGGCACTGTCCAAGGGCGCCACCCACTACGCCCACGTCTTTTATCCCATGACCGGCCTCACCGCGGAGAAGCACGACAGCTTCCTCGAACCCATCTCCGACGGCCAGACCCTGGCCGAGTTCGCCGGCAAGACCCTGATCCAGGGCGAGCCGGACGCCTCGAGTTTTCCCTCGGGCGGGTTGCGCAGCACCTTCGAAGCACGCGGCTACACCGGATGGGACGTGACCAGCCCGGCCTACATCCTGGAGAATCCCAACGGCAACACGCTCTGCATCCCAACAGTGTTCGTGTCCATGACCGGCGAGGCGCTGGACTACAAGGCGCCATTGCTCCGAAGCCAGCAGGCCATGGGCACCCACGCCGAGCGGATCTTGAAACTGTTCGGTCACAAGGACTTCGATCGCGTTGTTTCGTTCTGCGGGCCGGAACAGGAGTACTTCCTCGTCGACCGGCACTTCTTCCTGGCCCGACCCGACCTGATCAACGCCGGACGCACGCTGTTCGGCGCCAGACCGCCCAAGGGTCAGGAGTTCGACGACCACTACTTCGGTGCCGTCCCCGAGCGGGTGCTCGGGTTCATGATGGATACCGAGCGTGAGCTCTTCAAGCTCGGCATACCGGCCAAGACCCGCCACAACGAGGTCGCGCCAGGCCAGTTCGAGATCGCCCCGATGTTCGAACGCGCCAACATCGCCTCCGATCACCAGCAACTGCTGATGACCGTCTTCAAGACGCTGGCTCGCAAGCACGGTATGGAGTGCCTCTTTCACGAGAAGCCGTTCGCCGGGGTCAACGGCTCCGGCAAGCACGTGAACTTTTCGGTGGGCAACACCCAGTTCGGCAGTCTGCTGGTGCCCGGCGAGACGCCGCACGAGAACGCCCAGTTCCTGGTGTTCTGCGCCGCGGTCATCCGGGCCGTGCACAAGTACGGCGGCCTGTTGCGCGTGTCGGTGGCCTCGGCGTCCAACGACCACCGGCTCGGCGCCAACGAGGCTCCGCCGGCGATCATCTCGATCTTTCTCGGCGAGCAGCTGGCCGACGTGTTCGAGCAGATCGCCAAGGGTTCGGCGACGTCGTCGAAAGGCAAGGGTGTGATGCACATCGGCGTCGATACCCTGCCGCTGCTGCCGACCGACCCCGGGGACCGCAACCGGACCAGCCCGTTCGCCTTCACCGGCAACCGGTTCGAGTTCCGCGCGCCCGGTTCCGGGCAGACCGTCGCGGTGCCGATGATCATCCTCAACACGATCATGGCGGAGTCCTTCGACTACATCGCGACCGCACTGGAGCGGGCCGTCGGTGACGGCGCCGATTTCGACGCCGCGGTGCAGACGCTGCTGACCGAGATCATCACCGAACACGGTGCGGTGGTGTTCAACGGCGACGGGTATTCGGAGAACTGGCAGACCGAGGCGGCCGCGCGTGGCCTGCCCAATCTGAAGAACACCCCGGAGGCGTTGCCTGAGCTGATCAAGCCGGAGACCATCGCGCTCTTCGAGAAGTACGGGGTGTTCAACGAACGGGAGTTGCACAGCCGCTACGAAGTCCGACTGGAGCAGTACGCGCTCAGCATCGCCGTGGAGGCCAGGCTGACCGCGGAGATCGGCTCGACGGTGATCCTGCCGGCGGCGCTGCGCTACCAGACCGAACTCGCGCACAACGTCGCGGCGCTGAAGTCGGCTGGCATCGCGGCCGACACCTCACTGTTGCAGCGGGTCTCGGCGCCGATCGCGGCGTTGACCGACGCGCTTGCCGGGTTGCAGGGCGCGCTCTCGACGCACCTGGAGGGAGGTCCCGCCGAGGCCATGCACGCCCGCGAGGTCCTGCTTCCCGCGATGAGCGCTGTCCGGCAGGCCGCCGACGCCCTGGAGGGCATCGTGGCCGATGACCTGTGGCCGCTGCCCACCTATCAGGAGATGCTGTACATCCTCTGAGGGTCAGCTGCTCTTCCCGCGGCGATCGCTGGTCAACGCGTGCAAAGCGACGCAAACCTGCTGTTCCAGCAAATCCGAGGGACAATGCTGTTCATGGCACTCAGTCGACGTCTTGCCCCGCACGCGTTCCTCTGGCTATTCATCGTGCTCGCGGCGACCTGGTCGGTCGGTAAACTCGGCCAACCCGCTGCAGTCCTGGACCGGTCGCTGAGCAGCCCACGCTCAAGCAGGATCCGATGGTGCGGGCCCTGCTGGACGGCGACACCGCGACACTGCTCGCCGGGCCCCGTCACGACGGTCTGCTGCGGATCGTCGCACTGACCCATTCCGGGATGACCACCGACGAGTTCGCCGACCGGGTGGGCGGCTGGATCGGGACGGCCAAGCACCCGAAGTTCGACCGACCCTACGACCAACGGACCTATAAGCCGATGCAGGAGCTGCTGGGTTACCTGCGCGCCAACGGGTTCAAGACCTTCATCGTCTCCGGAGGCGGCGCGGACTTCATGCGCGCGTGGAGCGAACGGGTCTACGGCATCCCCCCGGAGCAGGTCGTCGGCTACACCGGGCGAGTGACCTATGAATTGCGCGACACCGGGCCGGTTCTGGTCAAGACCTTGGACTATCTCTTCGTCGACGACAAGGCTGGCAAGCCCGCCGGCATCCACGAGTTCCTCGGCCGGCGGCCGATCCTCGCGGTCGGCAACAGCGACGGCGACAAGCAGATGCTGCAATACACCACCATCGACAATCCCCGGCCTAGCCTCGGGATCCTCATCCATCACACCGACGGTGCCCGGGAATACCAGTACGACCAAAACACCACCAGTAGCGGAACATTGGTGTCCGCACTGAAGGAGGCCCCCGCAGCGGGGCTGGACCGTCGTCAGTATGAAGGACGACTGGACGGAAATCTTCGCACCGCAGTGACCCATGGGGACAGCATGCTCGGAAGAATCACGCGGCTTCGACAGGCGTGAGGTTGCCCCGCCAGCGCAACCGGGTGAGCCAGGCCTGCCGCCAGGCTTCGGTCCGGGCCAGTTCGTTGAAGGTGAACAAGTGCAGGCCCGCCACGGCCGGGGCGGGCCCGGTCAGACTGGAACCGAGTCCGGTCACCAGGCGGTCCGGCCGGTATCCGCCGGGCAGGAAGAACCGCAGCAGCAGGTTGTTCTGTTTGAGCAGATAGCGGGCAGAGGGCCCAAGGCCGAGGCTGGCGGAGATCCGGACCAGTTTCTGGCGGGTCACAGCACCGGGTAGCCCGGCATACACCGGCAGGGTGATGCCGCGCCGCCGTAGTCCCCGCGCCCAGGCAACTGTGGTCTCGCTGCGGAAACACATCTGGGTGACGATGTAAGTGGCGAGATGAGCCTTGCGGTCAAGGGCGCTGGCGATCGCCTGCGGGCTCAGGGTGCCGTGACCTTCGGGATACCCGCCGACGCCGATCCGGGTGAAGTGGTGTCCGGTGGTCGCCAGCGTGTCGAGCAGTTCGATGGAGTCGCTGAATGATCCGGCCGCTGTGGGCACATCACCGGCGATGACGAAGATGCTGTCGATCCTATTGGCGGCCAACCGGTCGACGACATCGGCCAGTTCGGCTCTGTCGCGGACCATCCGCGCGGCGATATGCGGCGTGACCCGGTATCCGTGCCGCGTCAGACGCTCCGCCAGATCGATTGTCGCGTGAAGACCTTTGGTGGCCGTCATCGTGACCGACAGCGGCAACTCGCGGGGAACGCTGGCGAGAACTTTCTCCTCAGCGCCGCGCAGCGGCAGGACTTCGTAACCGGCATTCTGCAGCGCATGACGAACAGCTTCGGAGGCCGACGACGCGAGTGCAGCGGGCGGTGTGGTGGGGAGTAGGGAGACGTTCGACTCAGACATGGGTTACCTCAGGTCTCTCGGGCGCGGGGCGCCGCCAACAGGGCGCCTCCCCGCTCTGTCGATTGACCTGAGAGTTTTCACGGCCCGGGATGGGCCGCCTGCCCCGTCGGTGAGCCGGGCCTGGCGTGGCCGACTGCTTTCCAGAGGTACCTCGTCGCGGCGGTACCGGTGCCTGAGAGTTTCCTGGGGAGGATTTGCTCCTGCGGCGCCCGCCGGATGTGCGGGACTCTCCCGGCGCGACTCGTAGGTGTATTCAGTTGTTGCACCTCAATAAGAGGACAAATGCACGTTAGCCCCCTGCCGGGGCTGCGCGCAATACCTGTCCGCACGCTCTTCGGTGCACCGGTTCACCGCAGCACCACCAGCAGGTCGCCGCCCTCCACCTGGGCGATGGGACCGACGGCGATCCGTTGCACCACACCGGCTTTTGGTGCGGTGATCGCTGCCTCCATCTTCATTGCCTCGATGGTGGCGACAGCCTGCCCGGCGCTGATCTCATCGCCCTCGCTCACCGCGAGGGTGACCACCCCGGAGAACGGAGCGGCGAGGTGATCGGAGTTGGCCGGGTCGGCTTTCTCGGCGGTAGGGATCGACGCCCTGACGCTGCGGTCGCGGACCTGGATGGGCCGCAGTTGGCCGTTGATGAGACACATCACCGTGCGCATTCCGCGCTCGTCGGGATCGGAGACAGCTTCCAGTCCGATCAGCAGTTGCACTCCCTGTCCCAGTTGGACCCGGTTCTCCTCGCCACGGCGCAGGCCATGGAAGAACTGGTTGGCGCTGAGCCGGGAGGTGTCACCGAAGAGGTCCCGGTGTGCCTCGAATTCCTTGGTGGGGCCGGGGAAAAGCAGCCGGTTCAGGGCGGCCTGGCGGTCAGGTCCGGCGGTGGCCAAGGCGGCCCGGTCGGCCGCTGAAAGCTCCGGTGGCGGGTCGGCGGCCGCCCGACCGGCCAGCGCCCGGGTGCGTAACGGTTCCGGCCAACCGCCCGCCGGTTCGCCCAACTCACCTCGCAGGAAACCGATCACCGAATCGGGGATGTCGAACCGGGCCGGGTCGGCGGCGAACTCCTCGGCCGACACCCCGCCACCGACCAGGGCCAAGGCCAGATCGCCGACTACTTTCGAGGACGGTGTCACCTTGACCAGTCGGCCCAGAATCCGGTCCGCGGCGGCGTAGTTCGCCTCGATCTCCTCGAAGCGGTCCCCCAGGCCGAGCGCGATCGCCTGCTGGCGTAGATTCGACAATTGCCCACCTGGGATCTCGTGGTGGTAGACCCGCCCGGTCGGGGCGGGAAGCCCGGAGTCGAAGGCGCCGTACACCTTTCGCAGCGTCTCCCAGTACGGCTCGAGGTCGGTGACCTCGGTCAGCGATAAGCCGGTGTCACGCGGTGTGTTCGCCACCGCAGCCACGATCGCACTCAGCGCGGGCTGGCTGGTGGTGCCCGAGAGTGGGGCGGCGGCGCCGTCCACGGCATCGGCGCCGGCCTGCCAGGCCGCCAGGTAGCTCGCCAGTTGACCGCCGGGGGTGTCATGGGTGTGCACATGCACCGGCAGGTCGAACCGGCTCTTCAAGGCTGACACCAGCGTCGCAGCGGCGGG
>VERS01000381.1 GCA_018882545.1 Mycobacterium sp. | reverse complement strand
GCCGATGGGGGCGTTAACTGAGCAGCGTAACGACGCCGACAAGTTCACCCGCCTGGAACAGGATGAGTTCGCGGCCAGTTCGCACCAGAAGGCAGCGATCGCGTGGAAGGACGGTGTCTTCACCGATGAGGTTGTGCCGGTGTCGGTTCCGCAACGTAGGGGCGACCCCGTCGAATTCGCCGCGGACGAGGGCGTCCGCGCCGACACCACTGCCGAGTCGTTGGCCGGGCTGCGCCCGGCCTTCCGCAAGGACGGCACCATCACCGCCGGTTCGGCTTCCCAGATCTCCGACGGCGGATGCGCAGTAGTGGTCATGAACAAGGCCAGGGCCGAGCAACTCGGTCTGCGCTGGCTGTGTGAGATCGGCGCGCACGGGGTGGTCGCCGGCCCGGACTCGACGCTGCAGTCCCAGCCGGCCAATGCCATCCGCAAGGCGGCGCAGCGCGAGGGCATCGGAGTCGACCAGCTCGACGTCATCGAGATCAACGAGGCCTTCGCCGCGGTGGCCCTGGCGTCGACCCGCGAATTGGGCGTCGACCCGGTCAAGGTCAACCGCAACGGCGGTGCGATCGCGATGGGCCACCCGATCGGGATGTCCGGCGCACGCATCGCCCTGCACGCCGCGCTGGAACTGGTCCGGCGCGGCGGCGGCTACGCCGCAGCCGGCCTGTGCGGGGCCGGAGGGCAGGGCGACGCGCTCATCCTGCGGGCCTGAGATTTGCTGGAACAAATCTCCGGTCATCCCCCCGGGGGTCCTGTGATGTTGATCATAGGAACGGTCGTGACAGACTTGAGGGCGTGACTCGTCCACGTCCGCGGATCGCGCCGGTGATGACCGGCGCGGTGGATCTCTCCGGTCTCAAGCAACGCGCCGCCGGCGGCGCTGGCGGCGCCCAGTCCGGTCAGCACAGCGTTGAAATCACCGAGACGAACTTCGAAACCGAAGTCTTGGTGCGCTCCGGTGCCGTACCGGTGGTCGTGCTGCTGTGGTCCCCGCGCAGTCAGACCTGCCTCACGCTGCTCGACGGGCTGGACGCCCTAGCGACCGCTGACGCCGGCAAGTGGTGCCTGGCCACGGTCAACGTCGATGCGGTCCCGCGGGTGGGAGCCATCTTCGGGGTCGAGGCGGTGCCCACTGTGGTGGCCCTGGCCGGCGGGCAGCCGCTGGCCAGTTTCGAGGGCGCCCAGCCCCCCGAGCAGTTGCGCCGCTGGATCGATTCGCTGCTGTCGGCCACGTCCGGGAAACTGGCCGGGGGTGGCGACGTCGAGCAACCGGTTGACCCTGCGCTGAATGCTGCCCGGGACAAATTGGACTCCGGCGACTTCGTGGCCGCGGCGGCGGCCTACCAGGCCATCCTGGACGGCGACCCGGCTCACGCCGAAGCGAAGGGGGCGTTGCGCCAGATCGCATTCCTGCAGCGGGCTTCGGCTCATCCGACCACTGTGCTCGCCGCTGCCGACGCCGCGCCCGATGACATCGACGCGGCGTTCGCCGCTGCCGACGTGCAGGTACTCGCCCAGGATCCGGCTGGGGCTTTCGACCGGCTGATCACGCTGCTCAAGCGGTCCACCGGCGAGGACCGTACCCGGGTTAGGACGCGGCTGATCGAACTGTTCGAGTTGTTCGACCCCGCCGACCCGGACGTCGTCGCCGGCCGGCGCAACCTGGCCAACGCGCTGTACTGACCCGTCCGGACCGGTCCCTTCTCGCGAACACCCCCCCTTCTCGCGAACCCCCCCCTTCTCGCGAACACCCCCCCTTCTCGCGAACAGACACAAACGTCCCGCGACACGCCGGATTTTCGGGGGCGTTTATGTCTGCTCGCGGGGAAGGGGCTCCAGCCAGACGGCGGCGGTGGGCGGCAGCACGAGCTGGACCGAGGCCGGCCGGCCGTGCCAGGGCTCGTCGACGGCCTGCACGGCCCCCAGGTTGCCGATGCCCGAACCGTTGTAGACCGTCGCGTCGGAGTTGAGCACCTCCCGCCAGGTGCCGGCCTGCGGCAGTCCCAGCCGGTAGCGGCTGTGCTCATTGCCGGCGAAGTTGAACACGCAGGCCAGCACCGAGCCGTCGGCGCCGTAGCGCAGGAAGCTCAGCACGTTGCTCGCCGAGTCGTTGGCGTCGATCCAGGAGTAGCCCTCCGGCCGGCTGTCCTGGCTCCACAGCGCCGGGCGGGCGCGGTAGATCGCGTTGACGTCGGACATGAACCGCTGGATACCCGAGGAGAAGCTGTGCTCGTCGAGCTGCCACCAGTCCAGGCCGCGTTCCTCTGACCACTCCGCGCGCTGCCCGAATTCCTGGCCCATGAACAGCAGCTTCTTGCCGGGATGGGCCCACTGGTAGGCCAGCAGGGCACGCAGGCCGGCGGCCTTGACGTGGTCATTGCCCGGCAACCTGCTCCACAGCGTGCCCTTGCCGTGCACCACCTCGTCGTGGCTGATCGGCAGTACGAAGTTCTCGGTGTAGGCGTAGAGCATCGAGAACGTCATCTCATGGTGGTGGTAGCTGCGGTAGATCGGGTCCCGGCTGATGTAGTCCAGGGTGTCGTGCATCCAACCCATGTTCCATTTCATCGAAAAGCCAAGGCCGCCAAGATTGGTCGCCCGGGTGACCCCGGGCCAGGAGGTGGACTCCTCGGCGATGGTGGCGACGCCCGGGGCGATCTTGTGCACGGTGGCGTTCATCTCCTGCAGGAACTGCACCGCCTCCAGGTTCTCCCGGCCGCCGAAGGCGTTGGGCGTCCACCCGCCGGCGGGCCGGGAGTAGTCCAGGTAGAGCATGGAGGCGACCGCATCGACACGCAGTCCGTCGATGTGGAACTCCTGCAGCCAGTACAGCGCGTTGGCCACCAGGAAGTTGCGCACCTCCGGTCGGCCGAAGTCGAAGACGTAGGTGCCCCAGTCGAGTTGCTCCCCGCGACGGGGATCGGAATGTTCGTAGAGCGCGGTCCCGTCGAATCGGCCCAGCGCCCAGGCGTCCTTGGGGAAGTGCGCCGGCACCCAGTCCATGATCACGCCGATCCCGGCCTGGTGCAGCCGGTCCACCAGGTGGCGGAAGTCGTCGGGGCTGCCGAACCGGGAGGTGGGCGCGTAGTAGGACGTGACCTGATACCCCCACGAACCACCGAAGGGGTGCTCGGCCACCGGCAGCAGTTCGACGTGTGTGAAGCCTTGCGCAGTGACGTATTCGGTCAGTTGCTCGGCCAGTTCGCGGTAGCTCAGCCCGGGCCGCCACGACCCGAGGTGGACTTCGTAGGTGCTCATCGGCCCGAAGACCGGGTTGGACCCCGCCCGAGCCGACATCCACGTGTCGTCGTCCCAGTGATAATGCGAAACGAAGACCCGCGAGGCGGTCTTCGGCGGCACCTCGGTGGCGAAGGCCATCGGATCGGCACGGTCGGTGACGGCGCCGTCGATACCATGCACCCGGAACTTGTAGAGCCCGTCGCGCGAGAAGCCCGGCCAGAACAACTCCCACACCCCGGTGGAGCCCAGCACCCGCATCGGCGCGTCGTTGCCGTCCCAACCGTTGAACTCACCGACCAGGCTGACGCCCTTGGCATTCGGCGCCCACACGGCGAAGGAGACCCCGTCCACCACCCCGTCGGG
>VERS01000380.1 GCA_018882545.1 Mycobacterium sp. | reverse complement strand
ATCGTGACGCGCTCGGGTGCTGCGTCTGCATTGCCGGCCGCGGTGGCGACCGGAGTGGCCGTCACCGAACCCGCGGTGGCGCAAATCGAATCGGAACCCGAAGAAGACGCGTCCATCCTGCACGACAATCTGGCGGCGGGCGCGGGCGTCGCGGCGCAGTTGGGCAAGTGGGCACCGGACGGCCCCGAGACCGTGCACGACCGGCTGGGTCTCATCGTGGGCAGCGCCATGGGCTACGAACCGGAGGACCTGCCCTGGGAGGTGCCCCTGATCGAGCTCGGTCTGGACTCGTTGATGGCGGTGCGGATCAAGAACCGGGTGGAGTATGACTTCGATCTCCCGCCCATTCAGCTGACCGCGGTGCGCGACGCCAACCTGTACGCCGTGGAGCAGTTGATCACCTATGCGATCGAGAACCGCGAACAGGTGGCCGAACTCGCCGAGCATCAGAAGGGTCTGACCCCTGAGGAGATCGCCGCTGAGCAGGCCAAGCTGGCCGCCGGGGAGATCCCCGAGGCGCTGGCGGAGAAGCTGGCCGCCAAGCATCCCGAGGCGCACACCGAGTCCCCGGCCGCGGTCCCGCTGCCACCGACCCTCCCGGCGCCGCCGCCGCCCACCAACCCGCTGGGGCCCGGCATCCCGCCCCCGCCCACCAATCCGGCCGGCCCGGACGCTGAGGCGACCGGTGAGGCGACCACCCCCGCCGGCGCCGCCGCGAAAGTCCTCACCCAGCAGGCCGTTATCGACGCCCTCGGCACCGACGTCCCGCCTCGGGAGGCGGCCGAACGCGTCACCTTCGCCACCTGGGCCATCGTTACCGGGAAGTCCCCCGGGGGCATCTTCAATGAACTGCCCAAGATCGACGACGACACCGCCGCCAAGATCGCGGCCCGTCTCACTGAGCGCTGCGAAGGCACCATCACCGTCGAGGATGTCCGCGCGGCGACCACCATCGAGGAGTTGGCGACCACGGTGCGCGACCACCTGGAGGCCGGCGAACTCGATGGGTTCGTCCGAACCCTGCGCGCGCGGCCCGCGGGTTCCGACAGGATCCCGATCTTCGTGTTCCACCCGGCCGGCGGTTCGACGGTGGTCTACGAACCGCTGCTCAAGCGACTGCCCGCCGACACCCCGATGTACGGGCTGGAGCGGGTCGAGGGCTCCATCGAGGAGCGCGCCGCGCAGTACGTTCCCAAGCTGATGGAAATGCAGGGCACCGGCCCATTCATCCTGGCCGGTTGGTCGCTGGGGGGCGTGCTCGCCTACGCCAGCGCCATCGGGCTGAAGAAGGCCGGCGCGGACGTGGAGTTCGTCGGACTGATCGACACCGTCCGTGCCGGGGAAGAGATCCCCCAGACCAAGGAGGAGATTCGGGCCCGGTGGGACCGGTATGCACTGTTCGCCCAACGCACCTTCAATGTCGAAATCCCGGCGATCCCCTACGAGCAGCTGGAAGTCCTCGATGACGACGGCCAGGTCCGTTTCGTGCTCGACGCGGTGAAGGCCAGCGGAGTCAACATCCCCGGCGGGGTCATCGAGCACCAGCGCACGTCGTATCTGGACAACCGCGCCATCGACACCGCCAAGATCGAGCCCTACGACGGGCACGTCACGTTGTACATGGCCGACCGGTACCACGACGACGCCATCATGTTCGAACCGCGCTACGGCACCCGTAAACCCGACGGCGGCTGGGGCGAGTTCGTCTCCGACCTGGAGGTGGTGCCGATCGGGGGCGAGCACATCCAGGCCATCGACGAGCCGTACATTGCCAAGGTGGGCGCCCACCTCAGCGAAGCGATCAGTCGGATCCAGAGCGAAGCGACCAGTCGGATCCAGAGCGAAGCGACCGGCAAATGACGAACAAGACCACCGCCGAGTTGCTGGCCGAACTGCGCGAGAAGCTACAGCTGGCCAAGGAACCGGGCGGTGACGCCGCCGCCGCCAAGCGCGACAAGCGCGGTATCCCCAGTGCCCGCGCCCGTGTCCACGAACTGGTCGACCCCGGCAGTTTCATGGAGATCGGCGCGTTGGCCCGCACCCCCGGTGACCCGAACGCGCTCTACGGCGACGGGGTGGTTTGCGGCCACGGCACCATCAACGGGCGGCCGGTCGGGGTGTTCTCGCACGACCAGACCGTTTTCGGCGGGTCGGTGGGGGAGATGTTCGGCCGCAAGGTGGCCCGGCTGATGGAGTGGGTGGCCATGGTCGGCTGTCCGATCGTCGGCATCAACGACTCCGGCGGCGCCCGCATCCAGGACGCGGTCACCTCGCTGGCCTGGTACGCCGAACTCGGTCGCCGCCACGAACTGCTCTCCGGTGTGGTGCCGCAGATCTCGATCATCCTCGGCAAGTGCGCCGGCGGCGCGGTGTACTCACCGATCCAGACCGACCTGGTGGTCGCGGTGCGCGACCAGGGCTACATGTTCGTCACCGGCCCGGACGTCATCAAGGACGTCACCGGCGAGGACGTCAGCCTCGACGAACTCGGTGGCGCCGACTACCAGGCCCGCTACGGCAACATCCACCAAGTCGTCGAGTCCGAGAAGGCTGCCTTCCAGTACGTCCGCGACTTCCTGGACTTCCTGCCGCCCAACACCTTTGACGACGCCCCGGTGATCAATCCGGGTCTGGAACCGGAGATCACACCGCACGATCTGGAATTGGACAGCATCGTGCCGGATGCCGACAACACGGCCTACGACATGCACGAGATTCTGATCCGAATCTTCGACGACGGTGACTTCCTCGACGTCGCCGCGCAGGCCGGGCAGGCAATCATCACCGGTTTTGCGCGCGTCGACGGCCGACCAGTCGGGGTGATCGCCAACCAGCCGATGCACATGTCCGGCTCCATCGACATCGAGGCCTCCGACAAGGCCGCTCGCTTTGTCCGGTTCTGTGACTCCTTCAACACACCCCTGGTGTTCGTCGTCGACACCCCCGGTTTCCTGCCCGGCGTCGAACAGGAGAAGAACGGGATCATCAAGCGCGGCGGCCGCTTCCTCTACGCCGTCGTCGAGGCGGACGTCCCGAAGGTGACGCTGACCATCCGCAAGTCCTACGGCGGCGCCTACGCGGTGATGGGTTCCAAGCAGTTGACCGCCGACCTCAACTTCGCCTGGCCCACCGCCCGCATCGCGGTGATCGGCGCCGAGGGTGCAGCCCAGTTGTTGGTCAAGCGGTTCCCCGACCCCACCGCACCGGAGGTACAGAAGATCCGGGCGGACTTCATCGAGGGCTACAACCGCAACATGGCGATTCCCTACATCGCCGCCGAGCGGGGCTTCATCGACGCGGTCATCGAGCCGCACCAAACGCGGCTGCTATTGCGCAAGTCCATGCGATTGTTGCGGGACAAGCAGATTCAGCGTGTGCAGCGTAAGCACGGCCTGATCCCGATCTAAACCAGGAGTCGCACATGTCCAACGCCTACTCGCAGTCCGCGGCTACCGTCGGCGCCTCGATGGGCGAGGCCGTCGGCGTCTTCATGCTGCACCCCGAGACGTTCGCCGGCAGTGCCGCAGCCGGCTACACCAATCCGCTGGCCGGTTATGTCGCCGGCCGCGGCGGGGTACTCGGCGACGCCAACGGCCGCACCGTCGCGG
>VERS01000379.1 GCA_018882545.1 Mycobacterium sp. | reverse complement strand
CCGCGCTACCGCCTTGAAAGGGCGGCGTCCTAGGCCGCTAGACGAAGGGGGCCTGGCCGAATCTCTCCGGGGTGCTGCACAACGCTCCTCGTGGAGCGTTCACGAGCTTAGGCGATGCCCAGCCCAATCCCAAACGGGCGGGTCCCATTCATCGCCGGACGGCCCAGTATCCTTGACTCGCGCCCCTATAGCTCAGTTGGTAGAGCTACGGACTTTTAATCCGCAGGTCCTAGGTTCGAGTCCTAGTGGGGGCACGTAGATGTACTACTTCGGTTGATGCTTGACAGTTGTTTCGGCTTGACACTCCCGTCATGAGGGAGATCGGTGTCAGCGGCAACTTTTAACTGGGGCACCGATTCTGGGTGATGCCCGGGTCCGGTGGTGCTGCTGTTACCCGCCCAGATAGGACAGCAAGTCATCGGAGCAGGTGCCGACTTTACTGCAAAAATTCATGCAGTCGGACGCAACGATGATGGAACCGCACCACGGTTCCTTGCCTGCGGCCACGCTATCGGCGTAGTTCTTGCTCAAGGAGGCCGCCCAGGCCCTGTCCTTGGCGACTTTCTTGCCCTCCGGGGACGCCACCGAGGCACCCGATCCCCCACCGCCGGCCACCGGGTCGAAGCAGTTCAGGTCAACGAGGACAACCCCGCTACCCTTGTTGCCACTGCTGTCCAGGAAGTTCGCCCACTTGTTGCCGACCACGACGCACTGGTCGGTGGGCAACTGGTCGCCGACCCTCGACCGGATTTTCACGGTGGCGTATTGGCTGATCTGGCTTGCAGCTTGCTCGTAGGTCCGGCCTTTGTATTCGTTGTCGGCCGATGCCGAACCCGTTCCGAGGAAAGCGGCGGTGGTGAGGGCTACGGTAAGAACGACGACGTTTCGCTTCTGGGTCACGGCTCCGGTACCTCCTCGGAAAAATCCCATGGCTCCAAAGATACCGCTCTGCGCGCAGCCCCGCACCGTCGAACTTGAATGTCACTGCCGGACACAGATATATTGGTGCAACCACGAGGTACAGATAACCGGAGGACACGTGTCCAAAGAGTTGAGCAACGTCGAGCTTTTGCGCGAACTGGAACCGGTCGCCGAAAAGCTGATCAACCGGCACATGGCGATGTCGAAGGAGTGGAATCCCCACGACTACATCCCCTGGCAGGAGGGCAAGAACTACTACGCCCTTGGTGGCCAGGACTGGGACCCCGAGCAGGCCCAGCTCTCCGAGGTGGCCCGCACCGCGCTGATCCAGAACCTGCTGACCGAGGACAATCTGCCGGCCTACCACCGCGAGATCGCGATGAACTTCTCGATGGACGGCCCCTGGGGCTACTGGGTCAACCGGTGGACCGCCGAGGAGAACCGGCACGGCATCTCCATCCGGGACTACCTGGTGGTCACCCGCAACGCCGACCCGGTGGAGCTGGAGGAACTGCGGGTCGAGCAGATGACACGCGGCTTCTCACCCGGCCAAAACCAGCAGGGCGACCTGTTCGCCGACACGCTCTTCGACTCGGTGATGTACGTCAGCTTCCAGGAACTGGCCACCCGGGTGTCGCACCGAAACACCGGCAAGGCCTGCAACGACCCGGTCGCCGAGCAACTGCTGGCCCGCATCTCCAACGACGAGAACCTGCACATGATCTTCTACCGCGACGTCAGCGCGGCGGGCCTGGACATCTCGCCCAACATGGCGATGCAGTCGCTGTACCGGATTCTGAAGAACTTCAAGATGCCCGGCTTCACCGTGCCCGAGTTCCGCCGCAAGGCCGTCGTGATCGCGATGGGCGGGGTCTACGATCCGCGGATCCACCTCGACGACGTCGTGATGCCGGTCCTGAAGAAGTGGCGCATCTTCGAGCGTGACGACTTCACCGGCGAGGGCGCCCGGCTGCGCGACGAACTCGGCACGCTCATCGAGGAACTCGAGGAGACCTGCGTGAAATTCGAGGAAGCCAAGGAGCGCAAGCTCGACCGCGACGCCAAGCTCGCCGAGAAACGCGCCGCCAAGGCGGCTTTGGCGGGGGCCTCGACATAGCCCCAGAGCAGACGACGACAACCGGGCTGCGGATCGGGTCGATCACCCTCCGCAGCCCGGTTGTCTTGGCACCGATGGCCGGGGTCACCAACGTCGCCTTCCGCACCCTGTGCCGCGAGCTGGAGATCGCCCGGGCCGGCACCGTGAGCGGCCTGTACGTCTGCGAAATGGTCACCGCGCGCGCCCTGGTCGAGCGCCACCCCACCACCCTGCACATGACGACGTTCGCGCCCGCGGAGTCGCCACGTTCTCTGCAGCTCTACACCGTCGACCCGGCCACCACCTACGCCGCCGTCCGGATGATCGTGCTGGAGGACCTCGCCGACCACATCGACATGAATTTCGGCTGCCCGGTGCCCAAGGTCACCCGCCGCGGCGGCGGAGCGGCGCTGCCCTACAAACGACGGCTGTTCGGCCGGATCGTCGCGGCGGCGGTCCGCGCCACCGAGGGCACCGCGATTCCGGTCACGGTGAAATTCCGGATCGGGATCGACGACGATCATCCCACCTACCTAGACGCCGGCCGGATCGCCGAACGGGAGGGCGCCGCGGCGGTGGCACTGCACGCCCGTACCGCCGCCCAACGCTACTCGGGCTCGGCGGACTGGGCCCGCATCGCCGATCTCAAAGCGGCCGTCGAGAGCATCCCGGTGCTGGGCAACGGCGACATTTTCGAAGCTGCCGACGCACTGGCGATGATGGCCTCCACCGGTTGCGACGGCGTCGTCGTCGGCCGCGGCTGCCTGGGCCGGCCCTGGTTGTTCGCCGAACTGTCCGCAGCCTTCAGCGGCACCCGGCCCCCGACACCGCCGACTCTGGGAGAGGTGACCGATGTCATCCGTCGCCACGCCGAACTGCTGGTGGCGCATTTCGGCGAGGACAAGGGGATGCGGGATATCCGCAAGCACATCGCCTGGTATCTGCACGGCTTCCCGGCGGGCTCGGACCTTCGCAGCTCGCTGGCCCTGGTGAGCAGCCGCGACGATCTGGACAGACTGCTCGGCCGCCTCGACCGCGACATCCCGTTCCCACCCGCTGCCGCCGGCATCCGAGGCCGGCAGGGCTCCGCGGCGTCGGTGAGCCTGCCCGACGGCTGGCTGGACGACCCGGACGACTGCACGGTTCCGGTGGGCGCCGATGCGATGAACTCCGGCGGCTGAGACACGAACGCGCCGTCGGCACTAGCGAGCTCTCAGGTTCGGTCAGTAGCATGACCGTTTTGCTGGATACTTCAGGTCCGACGGGGCCGACAACCGGCACCGGACCGGTGGCCGAGCGTCAGCGCCGGTACAACCCTCATCCCCAAGCCGGAGGCTGCCTGGAACATGAGTGACGGCGAGAACGCCACTCCAGGCCAGACTGGCGGGCCCCCGGGCGACGAACGGGTGATCCCTCCGCCGCAGCCGCGATCGGCCAAGCCACCCTGGGAGCGCGACCACGTGCCGGGCACCCCCACCGGGACCCACAGCGAAGGCGTGGCGGTCGCCGACCTGATCGCCAAGATCACCGGCGAACAGGGCGCCAATCCGGCCGGCCGTCGCGGCGTGGACGTCGCACCTGCCGATCAGGACGCTAC
>VERS01000378.1 GCA_018882545.1 Mycobacterium sp. | reverse complement strand
ACAGCGCGTGAAGGCCACCAGCGGCAGCGGCAAGACGTTCACCGTCGGCTGGGAATACGGGCTGGGCATCGCCGACAACCACGCCGCCGCCGCGGCGGCCCTGGCCGGCCAGGTGCTCGACTGCTCGCCGTCGGAGCTCACGCTCCGCGGCGGCTGCCTGGCGAACGACGGCTTTGCGTTCGCGATCGAGCGACGGTAGCGCCGACCCGCCCGCACCCCCCGAACCCTGAGCGTCGGCCAATGCCAGACCCGGCAGCGCCACCGCCGCCGCCCCGATCCCCAGCGCAACCGCCAACGCGCCCACCCGGCCCACGATCAGCCGCGTACTGATCACACCTGCATGCACCCCGGCACTCGCCATCGCTCTCCGACCCTTCATGGGAATTTATCGACCTCAGAATTCTTCAGATTAAGTTGTCTTCAATAACTTAATCTGCTTATTTTTTCTAGCAGGAAACGAACTTCCGCCGTTCCGCTTTCGTCTGTGAATTTCCTGTGAGTTCAGGGCTTATTGTCGGGTGGCAACCGGTTCCCGTCGAGGGCCATGGGTGGCGTCACCCTGCACCACGTCATCCCCGACGAGGCCATTGAGGACCCCGCCCGGTTATCGCGGCACTGTCGAGGACGAGACCCGGTGCTGTACGTGGCGGTCACCCGCGCCCAGAAATACCTATATGTCACCTATGCGCCGATCGCCGACAATCGCCACCCCGAGCGGTTCCCGCTTCACCTACCCGAGCGCCGAAAAGTGCACCGGCAAGGCCTGCTTTGGCTCCGACGTCATCGCGAAGTTCCCCCTGACGGAGGGCTTCGCGTATCAAGGATCCGGATTCGGGTACCCCGTTCGAGCCGATCTATGTTGTCGGCGACCGTAAGCAACTGAAGACGACGGCATTCAACGGGGCCGCCGACTACACGACGATGGCCAGTTACATCTCCTCGAACCCCGCAGTGGCAACCGTGTCGCAGACTCCGAGGCGTGGTCGAGGCGCTCACTCCGGGTAAGACGACGATCACGGCAAATTACACGTGGAAGATCAACGACATCGGCCAGACGATTCAAGTGCCGATGACCGTCACGGTTAAGGAGCCGGTCAAGGACTCGGTGTAGAAGCCCGCGGTCGGCGCGGGTGGCGTGCTTGCCGATCCGTCCGTCGTCTCCGGATGTCCACAGCAGGAGCGATTGGCGGCCTATCCCGTCCCCGGCGAACAGCCCACCCCCGGCGGCGGCGCCATTCCGCGACCCGACGCCGCCGGCGCATCGCGGGAAGGAAAACGGCCGGCCACTGCAAACCCTTGGAATGGTGCACCGTCGCGATGGTGACCGCGTCAGGGTTCGCGTACCCGACATCGGCGTCTGCGTCCGCGTAGTAGTTGGGAGCCTGGTACTCAAGCCACTTCGCGAATCCCTCTTACTTGGATTTCGGAGTGGTCGTGAAGTGGATCCGCTCGTAATCCGAGATGACCTGACTCAGCGCCCAGCAACTCCGAACTTCAGGGGCGCGAAGGATCTAGCCTAGTTAAACGAGTCGCCGCAGGCGCAGGAACCGGTGGCGTTCGGATTGTCGATCGTGAAGCCCTGCTTCTCGATGGTGTCGACGAAGTCGATGGTCGCGCCCTCGACATAGGGGGCGCTCATCCGGTCGACGGCCAAGGTCACTCCGCCGAATACCGCGGTGAGGTCCCCGTCCAGGGCGCGGTCGTCGAAGAAGAGGTTGTACCGCAAACCGGCACATCCACCGGGCTGGACGGCGATACGCAGAGCCAGATCGTCGCGACCTTCCTGGTCCAGCAGGGTCTTGGCCTTGGTGGCGGCGGCGTCGGTCAGGGTCACCCCGTGGGTACCGGTGCCCGGATCGGTCCCCAGACCGGTCGAAGTGGCCGGCTCGTTCGTCATTGCGTCTCCTCAGCGGACAAGTGTTTTCCCAGCGGGAAGTGCTGGGCGGGGGCGCAAGCATCCCGCTGTCCTCAACGGTACCCGCTGTCTGGGCTATTCCCCGATTCCGCTCGCAGGCGAAGGTTCGCTGCGGTGCGGGCGGCCAGGCTGGACAGTTGCGCGGCGGCGTCCTCGATCGCCCGACGCACCGATCCGGCTTGGTCTGCCAGCGCGAAGGCCTCGGTCAGGCCGGCAGCTCGAAGCTCCGACGCCGGCAGCTCGACCTGCCCGGCCAGCACCAGCACGGGCACCCTGAGCTTGGCCGCCGCCGCGGCCAGCGAACCGACCACTTTGCCGCGCAGTGACTGACCATCCAGCCGGCCCTCGCCGGTCACCACCAGATCGCATCGGGCGATCTGGGCGAATGCGCCGGTGTGCTCGGCGATCAGGGCCGCACCGGAGGCCCGGTGACCGCCGAGGGCGAATAAAGCATGTCCAAGTCCGCCGGCCGCACCCGCCCCCGGGGTCTCCGCGATCTGGAGTCCGGTCGCCGCCTGCAATTCGGCGGCCCAGCCGGCCAGCCGGGACTCCAGAACCGCCACCGCGGCTGCGTCGGCACCCTTTTGCGGGCCGAAGACCCGGGCTGCGCCGTTCAGTCCCAGCAGCGGGTTCTCGACGTCGGTCGCAACGATCAGATCCACCCCGGCCAGTCTGCGGCGCGCGGTCAGGACACCACCGAGCGCCTCGATCATTCCCAAGCCACCGTCGGTGCAGGCGGTGCCCCCCAAACCCACCACCACACGGTGGGCACCGCGGTCCAGCGCCGCGGCCAGAAGCTGGCCGACCCCGCCGCTGTCGGCGTCGACGGCGGTCCGGGGCGTGGGCGGCCCGCCCAGCAGCGCCAGCCCGCAGGCCCGGGCGCTTTCGAGGTAGGCGGTGGAGGTGGCCGCATCCCACAGCCAAACCGCATCGACCTCGGCCCCCAGCGGACCGCTGACGCGGATCCGGTTGGGTTCCCAGTTCGGATGCCGCGCGCTCAGGACGTCGAGAAAGCCCGGCCCGCCGTCCGAGAGCCCGACCAGCACCAAGCTGTCCGCCGGTCGGGACTGTCGCCAGCCCGCGGCGATCGCCTCGGCGGCCGCGACGGCGGTCAGGCTGTCACCGAAGCAGTCCGGGGCAATGAGCACCCGAAGACCCGGGGTCATGCCAAGCAGCCTACGTTTTGCCGGCGGCCTGCGTGCCGCACCAGGCGCAGCGGCGAAGTAACCTGACAGCGTGAAACTGCTGGGCCGCCGCCACGACGACGCCGACGACGCTGGAGATTCCGAAGTCGTCGCGCAGGACGCGCAGGATCCCGACTCGGCCACCGTGGCCGGCGGCGCCGCCCGCACCACCGCACCCAAGGGCCGGCCCACCCCGAAGCGCAACGACAAAAGCAAGAAACGGGGGCCGGTGGCACCGGCACCGATGACCGCGGCCGAAGCCCGTCAGCGTCGCAAGGAAGCACGCCGCACGATGACCAAGGAGGAACGTCAGGCGGAAAAGGTCGCCCGCCGCTCGGCGATGACCAAGCAGCGCGAGCGGATGATGTCCGGCGAGGAGGCCTACCTGCTGCCGCGGGACAAGGGTCCGGTCCGCCGCTACGTACGCGACGTTGTCGACGCCAGGCGCAAGCTCCTCGGACTCTTCCTGCCGCTGTCCCTGATCCTGATTTTTCTGATGCTCGCCGCACCGAAACTG
>VERS01000377.1 GCA_018882545.1 Mycobacterium sp. | reverse complement strand
ATGTTGTCCAGATTCGCCGCCCAGCCGGTGGACTGGGCCAGCCCCTGCACGATCATCAACGGCAGCAGGAACACCAGGGCCGGGAGTAGACCCATGAACAGGGTGGCGACCGCGGAGATCGCCAGGCCGCCCAGCAGGACTACCCGGGGTCCGAACCGATCGGCGGCCTGACCCCAGACGAACTGCCCGACCGCGTAGGCGGTCAGATAGACGGCGTCGAGTTGACCCAGAACCCGGCTGTTGAGGCTGACGCTCAAGATGGGGTCGTCGAGGATTCCCAGCTTCGCCACGGAAAAGCTCTGGCGGGTGAAATACAAACCCGCGTAGGCGATCCAGGTGATCGCGAAAATCCGGATGCGCCAATGCCGGTAGCTGGCGTCCAGGGTGGAGTCCGATCCCGGCGGTGCGCTGGCCATAGCTGGCCGACGTTACCCGATCACGGCCGGTGCGCAACCGTGACCGGTTAACTTGCCAGACTAAATCGCCGGCCCCAGCAGATCGTCGGCGTCGGTGATCACATAGCCGTATCCCTGCTCGGCCAGAAACCGTTGACGGTGCGCGGCGTAGTCGGTGTCGAGGCTGTCGCGGGCCACCACCGAGTAGAACACCGCGCCGCCGCCGTCATGCTTGGGCCGCAGCAGCCGGCCGAGCCGCTGGGCCTCCTCCTGTCGAGACCCGAAGGTGCCTGAAACCTGGACAGCCACCGAGGCTTCCGGCAGATCGATGGAAAAGTTGGCCACCTTGGACACCACCAGCGTCTTGATCTCACCACGACGGAACGCGTCGTAGAGCGCCTCCCGTTCGGCGTTCTTGGTCGAGCCCTGGATCACCGGGGCGTCCAGTTCCCGGCCGAGTTCGTCGAGTTGGTCGAGATAGGCGCCGATCACCAGGGTCGGCTCGCCGGGATGACGGGCCAGGATGGACTTCACCACGGCGATCTTCGAGTGCGCCGTCGAGCACAACCGGTAGCGCTCCTCGGGTTCGGCGACCGCGTACTGCATCCGCTCGTTGTCGGTCATCGTCACCCGCACCTCGACGCATTCCGCCGGGGCGATCCAGCCCTGGGCCTCGATGTCCTTCCAGGGGGCGTCGTAACGCTTCGGTCCGATCAGGCTGAACACGTCACCTTCGCGACCGTCCTCGCGGATCAGCGTCGCGGTCAGGCCCAGGCGGCGGCGGGACTGCAGATCGGCGGTCATCCGGAACACCGGCGCGGGCAGCAGATGCACCTCGTCGTAGATGATCAGCCCCCAGTCGCGGCTGTCGAACAGTTCCAGGTGGCGGTACTCGCCCTTGGTGCGCCGGGTGATCACCTGATAGGTGGCGATGGTCACCGGCCGGATTTCCTTGCGCTCACCGGAATACTCACCGATCTCGTTCTCGGTCAACGACGTCCGGGCCAGTAGTTCCCGCTTCCACTGCCGGCCGGCGACGGTGTTGGTGACCAGGATCAGCGTGGTCGCGGCGGCCTTGGCCATGGCGGCGGCGCCGACAATGGTCTTGCCCGCCCCGCACGGCAGTACGACCACACCCGAGCCACCCGCCCAGAACGAGTCGGCGGCCATCTGCTGGTAGTCGCGCAGGGTCCACCCGTTCTCAACCAGGTCGATCGGATGTGCCTCACCGTCGACGTAGCCGGCCAGATCCTCGGCGGGCCAACCGATCTTGAGCAGCATCTGCTTGACTCGGCCCCGCTCGCTGGGGTGCACGACGACCGTGTCGTCATCAAGCCGGGCTCCCAGCATCGGGGTGATCTTCTTGTTGCGCAGCACCTCCTCGAGCACCGCGCGGTCCAGGCTCACCAGCGTCAGCCCGTGGGCCGGATGCTTGACCAGTTGTAACCGCCCGTACCGGGCCATGGTGTCGACGATGTCGACCAGCAGTGGCTGCGGCACCGCATAGCGGGAGAACGTCACCAGCGCGTCGACCACCTGCTCGGCGTCATGCCCGGCGGCTCGGGCGTTCCACAACGCCAGCGGGGTGATGCGGTAGGTGTGGATGTGCTCCGGTGCCCGCTCGAGTTCGGCGAACGGCGCGATGGCGGCCCGCGCGGCGCCGGCCTGGTCATGATCGACTTCCAGCAGCACCGTCTTGTCGCTCTGCACGATCAGCGGGCCGTCAGTCATGGCGGCGATGCCCCGCCCGGTGGTCAGCACTCATGCGGCAATTATCCGGGGTCCGCCGACACAACCGAGGTGACCCGGTGCACAGCGAACTCCCGCGGCCTGCCCTGAGCGGAATCCCAGGCCGTGAGGTGACCGCCGCGAACGGCCAGCGGCCGGACCACCCGCTGGGTGGCGACCCCGGCGGCGTCGACGTAGCCGATCAGCACATCTGTTCCGAGCACGGCGGCCTGCTGAAGCAGTGCGATCGCAACGGCCGGGTCCACCCGCATCCCGGCCAGCGGCGCGGCATCCACCCGG
The DNA here is from genome assembly GCA_018882545.1 of Mycobacterium sp. Taxonomy (GTDB): domain Bacteria; phylum Actinomycetota; class Actinomycetes; order Mycobacteriales; family Mycobacteriaceae; genus Mycobacterium. The sequence continues at coordinate 1,194 of VERS01000377.1, read as the reverse complement.
CGCAGCACTGACACCACCGTGGCAAGACTGTCCCGGCTCGGCCGGGCCAGGACCCGCAGCGGTCGACGGACCGGACTGGGCGGCACCCGGGCACCGCGCCGGCGCAGATTGACGATCGCCCCGGTGGAGTCCTCGGCCGCGGGGGCGAAGCCGTCCCGTCGCAGGGCCGCGAGCACATCGGCGATGGAGGCCTGGGAGACCGCCACCGTCGGAGCCAGCAGTCGCACATCCAGTGCGGCCAACGACGGTGCAGCCACCGCGTGGGACAGCAGTACGGCGTCGTCGCAGCGGATGAACGAGGCGGCCATACCGACCCGCAGCTGTCCGTGTCGGCGTGCGACGTCGCTGATCAGGTACGTCAGGCCTTGTGGAACAGGAGTTTTGGAGTGCTGTTCGAAGAACCGCTGCAGCCCCTCGACGGTCCGTCCGGTGTCCATCGCGTGCCGGACCGAGGACTCGCTGATCCGGTAGACCGTCCCCGCCCCGGCCGACTCCACGGTCGCCACCGCCGCCAACTCCTCGGCCAGGTCGCGGTGCAACGGCCCGGGCACCACGACCGTCAGGTCCGCCTGGATCAGGAAGTGGTCGATCGGTGCGGGCAGGGCGGCGGTCATCGCCGCCAACGCCGCCCCTTCGTCGTCGTCCAGCAGGGACCGAGCCGGGGTGCTCAGCGCGTTGCGGCCGGTGAGGCCCACCGCATGGGCTTCGTCGAGCAGATGCCCGACGGGAACCGGTTGCAGCCGCGCCGCCCAACGGGGGCGGTGCCAGATCAGCGCCCGCGACGCGCTGGCCGCATCCACCCCGCATCCGGGCGGTAACCGGTCGAGCATGTCCAGCAGCAACCGGCGGTCCAACGGCGCCGCGGAGGAGAACAGCGAAACCGACAGTGCCGCGTAGGGTTTTCCGTCAGGGCCGCGGTCACCGATCAGGCCGGGCCGGGACGGCAGGGTCAGCCAGGCCGACGCAAGCTGAAACCACTGGGACGCTGTCGTCGATTCCAGGAACCGGTCCGCGGCCAGCGTCGGCGCCCAGAACGTCGCGCCGTCGGCCGGTGCCGGGTCAGGGAAGCCGCTGGCGATCAGGCCCGCCGCGGCGGCCAGTTCGAGGATCAGCCCGAGTCGCGGCTCGTCGATGCCGGGGAACTTGCTGAGCCGCTTGGCCTCCCGCACCCCCAGACCCCCGCTGCGCAACTCC
>VERS01000376.1 GCA_018882545.1 Mycobacterium sp. | reverse complement strand
GTAGTACGTTGTTCACGCATCTGATTTAAAGATGCTTTAAGTAACTTGATAGTAGCATCTAGGCTATCATCAATAGTTACTACCTGAGATCCTTTAGGGAACAGGTTTTTAAGTTTCTCTAAAAATGGATTCTTCATGTCTTATAGATTTTAATTTGTACAAAAATACAATGTAACGTGCTACTATGCAATAGCAACACGTTACATGTTAATTAATTTAAATCCCGCAGCGATTTCACGCGGTCGAGCTGCAAGCGCCGGGTTTCTGCAAGTTCGTCCGCAATGTGTTCGAGGTCGGTTTTCATTCTATTTTTCTTAGCACCCAAGTTCCTTCAATATCGCTGAAGCGCTTTTCATTTACCCGGTATAAGTCTATCGCATTGCCGCCCACCGTGAACCCGACGTAATTGGCGAAGGTGCGAAGTACGATATTAGCGGTAATAGTATAGGTTTTTCCGGCAGGTGCCGGATCCGGCCTGAATTGTAGCCGTCCTGTTGCAGCAAGGACAATGCGCCCGGGGGTATCATTGAGCCGCCATGCGCCGACTGCCCTGGCAGTCGGTCAGCGACGGTGAGCGGCTGCTGCACGAGCCGCTGCGGCTGCTGGCTGTGGTCCAGGCGCCGCTGGAGCGGATCGACATGATTGTGGAGCGAAACCCGGTCCTGCAGCAGCTGTTCGGCAACGACTGGGTTGCCCTGGCGGCCCGCGAGAACGCCGAAGAGCCCTGGCAGCGCTGGACCCGGGCCGGTTGGCGGCCCTGGACCGAAGCGGTCGGAGACGAAATCACCCACCCCACCCACAGCGAGGAGATGGTTCCATGACTACCCCTGCATCCACACCCACTTTGCCCAGCCTGACCAAGATGACCAAGGTCGAGGTCGTCGTGACGGGATCCGACGCCCCGGCGGTGCGTGACCTCATCCAGAGCGTCGGCGCCACCGGTTTCACCAGCCTCTCGGGGGTGTCCGGACTCGGACACCACGGCTACCACCAGGGTCGGCTGTTGTTCAACCAGCAGGCCGCCCTGGAGCTGATCATCACCGTCGTTCCGCAGGGGAAGGTCGACGCGCTGCTGGCCGGCCTGCGGCCCCTGCTGGACGCCTCCTCCGGGGTGATGTTCGTGACCGAGACCTATGTCAGCCGCCCCGACTACTTCAGCTAGCCACAGCAGGTTTCAAGAGAATCCAAGAAAGGTGACCGCGATGTCCGACCCCCTAGTGTCCTGGCAACGGCTGCGTTCCGGCAATGAGCGACTTTTCGTGCCGGTGCGCGCCCATAAGGGCGGGATGATCGATGAGCAACCGGTCGCAGCGGTGTTCCGCTGTGCTGACACCGCCGTGGCCAGCGAGACCGTTTTCGGCCAGGGCTGGGGGTCGCTGATCGACATCAGCACCTGGGGCCACGTCGTCGACAGCGCGGTGATCGCCACGCTGGAATACGCCGTGGAAACCCGCGAGGTGCCGCTGATCGTGGTGCTCGGTCACCAGGACTGCCATGCGATGCGGACCGCGATGCGGGCCTGGACCGAGGCGAATATGCCCGAAGGTGCCGTCCGTACCGTCGTGGAGCATGCGATCGGCTCGATCGTGCGCCGCGGAGCGGGTGCGGAATCGCTGGAGGCGGTCACCTCGGCCCACATCGTGGAGACCGGTCTGGGGCTCATTGAGCGTTCCCCGGTCATCGCTCGCCGGGTAGACGCCGGACAGTGCGCAATCGTCTGTGCCACAACGAGTCCGGTCGACGGGCAGATCGTCGTGCACGGGACCGTCGGGTCGGTCGGAGAGGTCGAGGGCGCGCTGCTGGAGTGTGTCTGACTCAGCGCCGATCGGCATTGAAACCGGGCTCGGCGACCTCGGCTTCGGTGAGCTGATCGGCCGGGGCCGGCACGACCGCCGGAGTTTCGACCTGGTTGGCCGGTGATTCCGCCGGCAACGGTGCGGCCGGCAGCGGCCCCGGCGGTGGTGCCGGCGGAGCACCCGCCGGCGGCGGACCGGGGAGCAAGGGCTCGATGTCGATCGGCGCGGTCGGCAACTGAGCCGGACCCGCGCCGGTCTTGGTGAGTGTGAACGGGATCGAGATGGAGGCTGGTTCGGTGCCGCATGCGCCCTTGCTCAGGATGCTGGCGCTGCCGGTCAACTCGACGGCGTCCCAGGAGTAGGTGTTCACGCCGGGAACCGCCGTTCCGTCCTCGCAGAGAATCGCGTCGGGCTGCGCAGCGAACATGATCCATGAACCCACGGTCAAGTGCGCGTCGGCACTCCACGGGGCGCGTTTGGAGTTGCCGGTCTCGGAGACCCGAACACAGCCGGTGCTGTTGCCGGGGCACGGCGTAAGCGTCCAGGTGGCGCTTTCGCGGTCCTTGGCCTCGAAGGTGTAGCTGCCCATCACACTGTCCGCGGCGTCGGGGTCGGCGGCAGCGGAGGGCGAGGCCGGCCCGCCGGCCAAGACCGCCGCTGTCAGGGCTAGTGCCGCGAGGATCAGTGCCGGGAGTGCGGGGGGCGCCGTTCGGGTTGACGTCACTGACGTTCCTTCACATCTTGTCGGAGGCGGTGGAAGTCTAGCCCCCGCCGGCTCAGTGCCGCCCCGGTGACGGCGCCGATCACGTCGGCTGTCCAGTCGAGGACGTCGGCGCCGGTGCGGCCCGGAGTGATGGTCTGCAGGACCTCGTCGAACAGTCCGAAGGCTGCGAGCAGCAGCACGGCCAGCACGACGATCCGCCGACCGCCGGCCCGCGGATATGAGGTGTGAAGCGCGCTGCCGGCCAGCCAGCCGCCGACCGTGAAGGCGGCGAAATGGTTGAACTTGTCCCACAGGGCGAACGCGGCGTCGGGCAGTTCATCCGGGCTCAGCGACGACAACCACAGGATCGTGCAGGCCCAGGCGAACAGGGCGCCCCACAGTACGATGGCGAGTCGGCGGTCTGCCACCGGCATACCCAACCACACGGGCGTCTACCTGGCGAATCGCGCCACCACGTCGGGGCCGACCCGCCGGGGCGGCTCGGACCCTCGCCGGGTGTGCCTACACGTCCCGCCCTGGCCCCATTCCTTCGGATTTTTTCGGGCCTCCCCCTCGGTCCGCCTGCGCCTAGAGGGGCGGCACGACGCGTGTCGGGGGCAGCCCCAGGCATTTTCTCTGATACAAACTTTTAAACTTGTCGTCGGAAACGCAGTGTTAAACAGGTTAAGGGGTGCTGTGCTGGATATTCAGCAGTTGTTCACGTCAATCGTGACACTGAATGCCCTCTTTGCATCCATGGCCTGGTGTTTAGCCAGACCGAATTGGGCCTCAATGGCTTCAACCCTGGTGTTGTCCGTTATCTGGCCATTCGTCGATACACCGCTAAAAGGTCAGTTGCTTATGGGCATCAGCATCCACAAGGGTGTTACCCAAAGCGACCTGATCTCGGTGCTGGCTGTGGTTGTCGTAGCGATCCAGCTCGCCAGGCTGATTGTTAAAGCTCGGCGTAGTCCTGCCAATGTGGATCGGGATCCCGTCTGAGAAAGTCATGCGGCTCACGGGGGCGGAAGTTATGTCGGTAGTTCGGCACACCCCAGCAGGCGGGCAGACGAGTCCACCCGCAATGCGATCGGGGCAGTGATCGCGGCGCGGATGGAC
>VERS01000375.1 GCA_018882545.1 Mycobacterium sp. | reverse complement strand
CCCGCCCTGTTTTGATGCGCGGCAAACCCCGGTGCGCCCGTCATTCCGTGAAATCGTTGCGGGTCAGCAGTTCCCGCAGCGCTGGCAGCACACGGTGATCCTTCGGGCGGTTGGCCGCCTGCTTGGACCTCACCACGTCGCTCAGCGACGCCACCGACACGGTGACGCCGTAGAGTTCGATTTCCGTGGCGTCACGGCGGAGATCGTCGTATCCCTGCGTGCCCGACGGCCCGAAAGCGATGTCCAGATCTCCGGCGTCGGTCGTGAGGTTCCACGTCTGCGCGCCCGCCAACGCGGCCGCATCGCAGGCGAAGGGAACACCTTCCGGAGTGCCCTCGGTCCTGATCCGGGCGTCCAGTTCGCTCAGCGCCGCGGCCAATCGGTCCAGATTTCGACGGTCGCCGTCGGGCGTGATGTCGGCATCCTCGGTGGGAAACGGTGAGCCGTGTATCACGGCCGCCAGGCCACCGATCAAGACGTAGGCCACGCGGTGGCGCCGCAACACAGAGAAGAGCCGTCGCAGATCCAGTTCGCGCGGACTCACCGCGGCCCTTCACCCGCCGCGCGCAACGCGGCCAGTTGACTACCCACCCGCGTCAGCCGCTCCAGGCGCTGCTGCGCCGACAACGGCGCCAGACGCTCCGCCTGGGCCATATCGCTGATGTCGCGCTCTACGATGTGAAATTCCACATCCAGACCGCAGAGCCGGACAAGCCGGACCACATCATCGACGCTGATCGCCGTCCGACCCGACTCCCAACGCGCGATGGCCGGCTGGCTTGTCCCCGCCCGCGCGGCGAGCCCCGCCTGCGTCAATCCGGCCCGGCGGCGGGCCTCGCGGATCAGCTGCGCTCCGTAGGTCGCCACCGCGCTAACATACCAAATTTGTTATTACAGTCAGCGGGCGGGGCAGCCCGCCGCCGCGTCCCGCAATTGTCGGGCCGAGGCCTGATCCACCGGAAGCCGGTAGCCGCGCAGCACCTCGGTGAAGGCCAGCGCGTACTGGCACCAGAAGGCGGTGTTGGCGGGCATCCACTCCCCCGGCGGCAAATCACCCTTGTCCTGGTTGGCTTTTCCCGAGACGGCCAGCAGGTTGGCGGGGTCGTTGGCGAAGCGTTTGCGCATCGCGTCGGTCCAGTCCCGGGCTCCCATGTCCCAGGCGAAAGCCAACGGCACGATGTGGTCGATCTGAACCGACGCCCCAATCTGGTTGCCGCGCAGGAAGGAAACCGTCTCGTTGGTGTAGGGGTCGCGCAGGGTTCCGGTGGCGACCGCCTGGGGGCAGCGCTTGGTGCCCACGAAGGTCTTGTCCACCAGGTCGCGGTGCAGGATGTCGTTGCGGGTGTCGCACCGGTTACCACCGCCCGGTGCCCCGTTGTCGTCATCCCAGGAGTCCCCGAACGCCGACCGCCGGTAGTCATAGCCCCGGATGCGTTGCGGCACAACGCTGATACCGGCCAGCACATCGGTGCCCGCCCGCAGACTCGGCGGCGGCGCCGCCGGATCGTCCCGGCCGGCCGCTACCAGTGCCTGGGTGGCGACGAGCACCGCCAGCATCGCGGCGGCAGCCAGCCAGATCAGGGTTCGGCCCCTCATGCCTTGTCCAGGTATTCGATACGGTCCGATCCGGTGAACTGGGCGGCCAGCACCGCCATCGCCGGACTGTCGGGGTCGGTGGCGTACACCGTCTCACACACCGCCCGGGCCGCCTCGATCACCTCGAGATGCTCGACCAGGGACAAAAACCTCAGGGTGATCGGACGGCCGGACTGACTGCGGCCCAGCACATCTCCCTCGCGGCGTTCCAGCAGATCCAGGTCAGCCAACGCGAAGCCGTCCTGGGTGGCCGCCACCGCCGCCAACCGCTCACCAGCCTTCGATGCGTGCGGCGCTTCGGTGGCCAGCAGGCACAGGCCGGGATGCTCGCCGCGGCCGATGCGGCCGCGCAGTTGGTGGAGTTGGCTGATGCCGAACCGATCGGCGTCCATCACCAACATCACCGTCGCGTTGGGCACGTCGACCCCCACCTCGATGACGGTGGTGCAGACCAGCACGTCGATCTCGCCCGCCCGGAAGGCGGCCATCGTCGCGTCCTTGTCCTCAGCGGGCAACCGGCCGTGCATCAGACCCAGCCGAAGTCCGGCCAGCGGCCCGGTGCGAAGGCGCTCATACAGGTTCAGGACGGTGATCGGGGGCGGGAGGTTCCGCCCGGCCGAATCCGCCGCGTCCGAATACTCGCCGGGCTGGTCGCTGTCGTCGATGCGGGAGGCCACCACATACGCCTGCCGGCCGGCGGCGACCTCCTCACCGATCCGCTGCCAGGCCCGGGTCAGCCACGCCGGCTTGTCCTTGACGAAGATCGCGGTGGTGGTGATGGGCTGGCGGCCCCGCGGCAGCTCCCGCAGCGTCGAGGTCTCCAGGTCGCCGTAGACGGTCAGCGCGACGGTCCGTGGGATCGGGGTGGCCGTCATCACCAGCAGATGCGGGGTCAGCCCTTCGGGTGCCTTGGCGCGCAGCCGGTCCCGCTGCTCCACTCCGAAGCGGTGCTGCTCGTCGACCACCACCATGCCCAACCGGTGGAATTCGACGGCGTCTTCCAGCAGGGCGTGGGTGCCGATCACGATGCCCGCCGCACCGGCGGCGACCTCGTCGCGCACCTGACGTTTCTGGGCCGCCGACATCGACCCGGTCAACAGCGCCACCCGGGTTCCGTCCTCCGCCCCGCCCAGCTGACCGGCCATCGCCAGCGGGCCCAGCGCCTCCCGGATGGACCGGCCATGTTGGGCGGCAAGGACTTCGGTGGGCGCCAGCAGCGCACACTGGTAGCCCGCGTCGACCATCTGCAGCATCGCCAGCACCGCGACGATGGTCTTGCCCGAACCCACCTCGCCCTGCAGCAGGCGGTGCATCGGCCGGGTGCCGGCCAGTTCACCGGAGATGACCCCGAGCACCTCGCGTTGGCCGGCGGTCAGAGCGAACGGCAGGTTACCGGCCAGCGCGGCGGCCAGTCCGTCGTCGCGGATTGGGGCGGCCGGGCCGGAGTCGGCCAGCGCCCCGCCGCGCCGTTGCGCCAGCGCCCACTGCAGGCCGGCGGCCTCGTCGAAGGTCAGCCGGTCGCGGGCGCGTTCGCGGTCCCTCTCGTTCTCGGCGAGGTGGATGTCACGCAGCGCAGTATCCTCGCTGACCAGATTGCGTTGCCGCACAACGGTTTCCGGCAGCGGTTCGGGTATCGGGTCGAGCACGTCGAGGACTTGGCGCACACAGGCGTAGATATCCCAGCTCTGCAGTTTGGCGCTGGCCGGGTAGATCGGAAAGAAGTCACGTTCGAAGACCGACATGTCCAGTTCGCCGTCCGGCCCGCCGCCGGTGGCCGCGATGGTCTTCAGCGACTTGGAGCCGCCCTGCCGACCCGTCGGCGATTTGAGAATCAGGTACCCGGGGTGGGTGAGCTGCATGGTGCCCTTGTAGTAGCCCACCTCCCCGGAAAGCATCAGCCGGGTGCCCTCGAGAAGTTGCTTCTTGAGGTACTTGGCGTTGAAGAACGTCGCGGTCACCTTCGGCCGGCGGTGGCTCAGCGTGATGACGACGTACTCCCGGCGCGGCGTGCGGTTGGTCCAGCGC
>VERS01000374.1 GCA_018882545.1 Mycobacterium sp. | reverse complement strand
TGTGGGTGACCGGCGCGGCGTCGACGGCTTTGGCGATGCCGAAGTCGGTCAGCTTCACCTGGCCGGTCGGGGTGATGAGGATATTGCCGGGTTTGACGTCGCGGTGCACCAGACCGGCGGCGTGCGCCACCTGCAGTGCGCGGCCGGTCTGCTCCAGCATGTCCAGGGCATGCCGCAGGGACAGTCGGCCGGTGCGCTTGATCACCGAATTCAGTGGTTCGCCGTTGATCAGTTCCATGACCAGGTAGGCGGTCCGGCCCTCGCCGTCGATGTCGGTCTCGCCGTAGTCGTGCACCGCAGCGATGCCGGGGTGGTTGAGCATCGCCACGGTGCGCGCCTCGGCGCGGAAACGCTCCAGGAACTCCGGGTCGCTGGAAAACTCCTGCTTGAGCACCTTGATGGCGACCCGTCGGCCCAGCCGGCTGTCGGTGGCCTCCCACACCTGGCCCATGCCGCCGGTGGCGATGAGGCGCTGCAGCCGGTAGCGGCCCGACAGCGTGACGCCGACGCGGGGGCTCACTGCTTGCCTCGCTGTGCTCGGCTGCGGGGGCTCATTGCTTGCCTCGCTGTGCTCGGCTGCGGGGGCTCATTGCTTGCCTCGCTGTGCTCGGCTGCGGGGGCTCATTGCTTGCCTCGCTGTGCTCGGCTGCGGGGGCTCATTGCTTGCCCCTCACGGCTGCCCCTGAAGCGCCGCGGCGATCGTGGCTCGGCCGATCGGGGCGGCCAGTGCCCCACCCGTCGCCGACAACCGGTCTCCGCCGTTTTCGACCAGCACCGCCACCGCCACCCGAGGACTCTGCGCTGGGGCGAAGGCGATGTACCAGGCGTGCGGCGGGGTGTTGCGGGGATCGGTGCCGTGCTCGGCGGTGCCGGTCTTGGAGGCGATCTGCACGCCTGGGATCGCCCCGTCCTGTTGGGTGAACTTTTCGGCGGCGATCATCAAATCGGTAAGTTTAGTCGCGACCTGGGTCGGGACAGCGCGCCGCAGTTCCGCCGGAGCGGTCTTGCTGATCTGGGTCAGGTCGGGCCCCTCGAGGCTGTCGATGAGATAAGGCTGCATCACAACACCGCCGTTGGCGATCCCCGCGGCGACCATCGCATTCTGCAGCGGCGTCACCGCGACATCCTTCTGCCCCATGCTGGACATCCCGACCGCGGCGGCGTCAACCATCGGCCCGACGGTGGACTCGGCCACCTGCAGCGGAATCGGTGCCGGCGGGCTGTCGAAGCCGAACGCGTCGGCCGTCTCACGCAGGGCGTTACCCCCGATGCGGATACCGAGTTCGACGAAGGCGGTATTGCAGGACCGTTCGAAGGCTTCCCGCAACGGCGCCTTGGGCGCCTTGCCGCACGGTTCTCCGGCGTAATTCTCCAGGGTCGCGGTGCTGTTGGGCAGCGGGATCCGCGGTGCCGCGGTGAAGAGTTCGTTCTCGGAGATCCCGGCCTGCAAAGCAGCCGCGGTCGTGATCACCTTGAACGTGGATCCCGGCGGGTAACGCTCGGCGATGGCGCGGTTGGTCAGCGGCGAGGACGGATCGTCACGCAGTTGTTGCCAGGACTGGCCCTGCTCTTCGGTGTCGTGGGTGGCCAGCAGGTTCGGGTCATAGGACGGCGAAGACACCATCGCCAGGATCTTGCCGGTGGAGGGTTCCAGCGCGACCACCGAACCGCTGCACGGCCCGCCGCACCCCCGCTGGATGGCCTGCCAGGCGGCCTGCTGGACCCGCGGCACCAGGGTGGTGTCCACGTTGCCGCCGCGTGGATCCCGGCCGGTGAAGAAGTCGGCCAGTCGCCGGCCGAACAACCGCTCGTCGGAGCCGTTGAGGACGGCGTCTTCGGCCCGCTCCAAGCCGGTGCTGGAGAATCGCAGCGAGTAGAACCCGGTCACGGGTGCGTAGACACTGGCGTCGGGATAGACCCGCAGGTACCGGTAGCGGCCGTCGGTGGCCACCGAGTAGGCCATGATCTGCCCGCCGGCGGCGATCTGCCCGCGTTGGCGGGAGTACTCGTCGAGCAACACCCGCTGGTTGCGGGGGTCCGCGCGTAATGCGTCGGCCCGGAACACCTGGGTGATCGTGGCGTTGATCAGCAGCAGCACGACCAGCCCCATGATTAGCATCGCGATCCGCCGCAGCGAGGTGTTCATGAGCGCCCGAACACTTCGGTGCGTGCCGCGGCAATGGGGGTGTGCTGGCTGGTGCGCAGCGGCCGACGGGCGGCGTGCGAGAGCAACACCAGGATGGCCAGCAGCACGTAGTTGGCCACCAGCGAGGACCCGCCATAGGACATCCACGGTGTGGTCAGACCGGTCAGCGGAATCAGTCCGGTGACGCCCCCCACGACGATGAAGAGCTGGATTCCCAGGGTGGACGCCAGCCCGGCGGCGAGTAGTTTGCCGAAGCTGTCCCGCAGTGCGATCGCGGTGCGCAGCCCCCGCACGATGACGATGGTGTAGAGCATCAGGACGCCGGCCAGACCGACCAGGCCGAGTTCTTCGCCCACCACGGCGATGATGAAGTCCGTCGACGCTGCCGGGACCGTACCCGGTTGGCCGTTACCCAGACCGGTACCGAAAACCCCTCCGGTGGCGAAACTGAAGCGAGACTGAACCATCTGGTAACCGGCACCCTCCGGGTCGGCGAACGGATCCAGCCAGGTCTGCACCCGGCCGCGGACATGGCCGAAAAGGCGATATGCCACGACGCATCCGGCGCTGAACAGGGTGAGCCCGATCACCACCCAGCTGAGGCGTTCGGTGGCGACGTACACCAACACCAGAAACGAGGCGTAGAGCAGAAGAGAGGTGCCGAGGTCCTTCTCGAAGACCATCACGCCGATGGAGATGATCCAAGCGGCAAGCAGCGGCGCCAGGTCCCGGGGACGCGGCAGGTCCATGCCGAGGAAGTGCTTGCCGACGCTGGTGAACAGGCTGCGCTTGGCAACCAGCACTCCGGCGAAGAACACCAGCAGCAGAATCTTGGAGAACTCCGCGGGCTGAATGCTGAAGCCGGGCAACCGGATCCAGATCTTGGCACCATTGGTTTCCGACAGCCGGGCCGGCAGCAGCGCAGGAATCGCCAGCAGAATCAGTCCAGCCGCTCCGCAGGTGTAGTCATAGCGGGCCAGCACGCGGTGGTCTTTGACGAGGACGACCACCATGATGAATCCGGTCACCCCGACCAGCGTCCACAGCATCTGCTGCCCCGCGCCGGGACCATCCTCGCCGATGCCGGGAACCAGGTCGAGGCGGTGGATGAGCACCAGACCCAGGCCGTTGAGCAGCGCGACCACCGGCAGCAGCAGCGGGTCGGCGTAGGGGGCGAACCGGCGGACGGCCAGGTGCGCGCAGCCGAACAAAACCCCGAAGGCCAGCGTGTAGGTCAACAGGTCCCAGCTGATGCCGCGCTCCTGGTTGGCTTCGACGATCAGCAGGGCGACCCCGGTGATCAGCGTGGCAAAGCACAACAGGCCGAACTCGGCGTTGCGGCGCGTGGGCAGCGTCGGTCCGGCCCGTACCGGCGCCTGCGGGGCGGTGTCGGCCGTCATCGGCAGCCCGCCGCCCGTGGTTCCCGGTCGGTCATGTCGCCGCCCGGCAGTCGGTGCCCGGACGCCGGGTCGGCAC
>VERS01000373.1 GCA_018882545.1 Mycobacterium sp. | reverse complement strand
GGTGCCCGACGAGTACAGCATGACCGCCCCGCAGGGTTGCTCGGCCAGCGGTGGTCCGGCGGCGGCCAGGGCGTCCCCGTACCGGGAGAAGCCCGGAATCTCCCCGCCGAAGGCCAACAGTTCCGCAACGCCATCGACCTCGCGGGCCACCGCGCACGCCAACTCCGCCAGTGCCGCCGAGGCGATCAGCACCCGCGCCCCGCAGTCCTTGACGATGTAGGCCGCCTCGCCGGCGCTGAGGTGATGGTTGATCGCGGTGATGTACAAACCTGACCGGTGCGCAGCCCAGTAGACCTCGAACACCGGGGCTGCGTTGTCCGACAGCACCGCCACCACGTCCCCTCGTCGCAGACCCCGGTCGTGCAGCACCCGGGCCAGGGCGGCGGAGTTGTCATCCAGTTGGCGGTAGGTGAGGACCTCACCGGTCTCGGCGGCGATGACCGCCGGTCGGTCAGGGGTGGTGCGGGCGTGCAAGCCTGGAAACATCAGCGGCTCTCCTTGTCAGTTCCCCGGGGGCAGCAGCATCGGGTTGGCTTCAGCGGTGAAGAGGTCTCATTCCGTGGGAGCAGTCCGGCGTCCGTTCGCCGATGGCCGACTGGCTGAGACTCCCTCGAAACTACTGGGGTGTAGGCGGTACTGTTCGCCAATCCGCCGCGGGAAAGCGAGGCCAGATGAACGGCGACGATGCACGGCGTTGGCACCTGAGTCGGCGGGCTTTCCTGGCCGGCGGTCTGGCGGCGACTGCCGGTGGCGCACTGGCGGCGTGTGGGCGCTCCACGACGCCCGCGACGGCGACGCTGACGACCCAGCCGACCGCCACCAGTCCGAGCCTGGCCGAAGCCATCAGCGCGGCCGAGGCGGCGCGCCCGCACACCGGCAAGACCGTCCGCACCGCGCTGACCCCCCGGCGGGTGACCGTCGACCTCGGTGGGCGGGTGGTCGACACCCTCGGCTTCGCCGACACCGTTCCCGGGCCGCTGATGCGTGCGAATGTCGGAGATGAACTCGAGGTGGCGGTCACCAACCAACTCGGCAAGCCGACCTCCACGCACTGGCACGGCATCGCGCTGCGCAACGATATGGACGGCGCCGAACCCGCTACCCCCAACATCCCGGCCGGAGGGTCGTTCACCTACAAGTTCTCGGTGCCCGACGCCGGCACCTACTGGGTGCACCCGCACGTCGGGGTCGAGTTGGACACCGGGTTGTACCTGCCGCTGATCATCGACGACCCCAAAGAGCAGGGGTCCTACGACGCCGAGTGGATCGTGATGCTCGACGATTGGACCGACGGCGTGGGCAAGTCGCCCCAGCAGATCCTCGACGATCTCAAGGCCAACGGCATGGGTTCGATGGGCTCGATGGACGGTTCCGGCGGCATGGGTGAGATGGGCGACTCGGGCGGCGGCTCACCACTCGGTCCCGATCCCGGCGACGTGACCTACCCCTACTTCGTTCTCAACGGCCGGATCCCGGAGGCCCCGACGACGTTCGCAGCCAAGCCGGGGCAGCGAATCCGGTTGCGGCTGATCAACTCCGGATCCGACACCGCGTTCCGGGTGGCACTGGCCGAGCACACGATGACCGTCACCCACACCGACGGCTTCCCGGTTGTGCCGACCGAGGTTGACGCACTGTTGATCGGGATGGGCGAGCGCTACGACGTGATCGTCACCGCCAAGGACGGGGTGTTCCCTCTCGTCGGGGTGGCCGAGGGTAAGAACGCACTCGCCCGCGCACTGCTGTCAACCGGGTCCGGCAGTACCCCGCCGGCCGGATTCCAGCCACCGGAACTCAACGGAAAACTCGGGACGATCGAGATGTTCACCGCCACCCCCGAGGCACAGCTGAAGTTCACCAAACCCGACACCGAACTGCAGGCCGACCTGACGATGAAACCGAAGTATGTCTGGGGTATCAACGGCGTCTATCCCGACAACCCGCCGATCACCGTCAAGCAGGGCCAACAGGTGATGCTGACCTTCGTCAACAAGACGGGAATGTGGCACCCGATGCACCTGCACGGCCACACCTTCGCGGTGGTCAGACCCGACGGGCAACTGGGTGCGCGCAAGGACACCGTCGTCGTGCTTCCGAGGCAGTCGCTGAAAATTGCGATCCTCACCGACAACCCGGGCTACTGGCCGATGCACTGCCACAACACCTATCACGCCGAAGCGGGGATGCTGACCAGCTTCGATTACCTGAGCTGAAACGATGCGGTGGTGAAATGAACTGATGCAGCTACCGCAGCGGCTGGCCCGGTTCAACCGTTATGTCACCAATCCCGTGTGGCGCCTCTGGGCGGGATGGGCGCCGATGATGGGCATCCTCGAGCATGTGGGGCGCCGGTCGGGCCGGGTGTACCGCACCCCGTTGACCGTGTTCCCCACCGATGACGGGGTGGCCATTCTGTTGACCTACGGCCCGGACCGGGACTGGCTGAAGAACCTCACCGCCGCCGGGGGCGGCCGCCTACGCCGCTACGGCCGCCTGATCGCCGTCCGCGACCCGCGGGTGGTGGGCAGGGATCAGGCCGCCGCACACGTCACCGGGCTGACCCGGTGGGTGTTCGCGAGGCTGCCGTTTGAGAATGCGCTGCTGCTCAGGCTGGGGTGAGGCAGATAGAGGCTGGTCTATTGACAATGATTGTCATTATCCTTACTCTCTAGTCAGCGGCATCCGGAGGAACCATGGAATCTGAGCAGCACACCGAACCCGACGATCACGAACACCTGCCGGGGGACGGACACCAGACGGTCGCGCACGGCGATCACATCGATCACATCCACGACGGCGAGCGTCACCCGGAGGCGAGGATTCACCCCGGACACGACGCCAAGCACACCGAAGACGATGACTGCGAAAAGGTTCCGCACGAGGACCATGTCGATCACGTCCACGACGGCCACCTTCACTTCCAGCACGGCGATCACGTACACGAGCACTGATCCCGACGGTCCGGCAGTGTCCGACACCGCCAGATGGCCGGTGCTTCCTGCCGAACTCGCGAGTGAGACGGATCAATTGAGTTGCGGAACGGTCTATCTCACGGTTCCCGTCCGCAACGGGGCGATCCAGGTCGGTTCATTCGGTCAGCTACCCACCGCGACGATCGAAGTACGCAGAACTCCTTCGGCCATCACCGTGCGCCGGACCGACGGTGCTGCGCTGCAGGCGCAGATCATCTATCGGACCGAGGCCGGTCCGGAACTCCGATCAGACGTATTCATCGACGCCGTACCCGCGCTGCACCTCCGGCGCCTAACGCAACCCGACGGTAGGTCCGTCTGGCTCGCCTCTCCGTGGCATCGAACCCGGCGAGACGCCGAGTTGGTATCGCTGATCAAGACGATCGTGGCGTTCGGAGTCGCCAAACAACGCCAGACCGCAACGCATCGGCGGCTACCGGCTACCGGCTACCGGCTTCCGGCTTCCGCGTGACGGCGTTTGCCGGCGCTTCGACTGGGTGCGCGTAAGCGGGCCTGCAACCTCACGCCCGGTCAAGCCGCGCCACCATCGACTCGTTGAATCCCCAGAACCGGGTGACGAGGAACCCGGCGACGTAGGAGATGAGCAGGCCCGCGATGTAGAGCAGGTATTTCCCGTCGGCGATGAGTGGGAT
>VERS01000372.1 GCA_018882545.1 Mycobacterium sp. | reverse complement strand
GGCGGCGGCGGCCTGAACCTCGATCGGGTCTCCGAGTGGGGTGCCGGTGCCAGGCGCCTCGAGATAGTCGACGTCCCCGCCTGTCAGACCCGCCCGAGTCAGCGCTGCGGCGATGAGCCGCTGTTGGGCGCCACCGTTGGGCACCGTCAGCCCACTGGACGCCCCGTCCTGGTTGACCGCACTGCTACGGATCACTGCGCAGATGTGGTCGCCGTCGCGCTGGGCGTCGCTGAGACGCTTGAGCACCAGCACCCCGCAGCCTTCGCCGCGGACGTAGCCGTCTGCGGCGGCGTCGAAGGTTTTGCACCGCCCGTCGGGTGCCAGCATCCGGGCGCGCGACGCCGCCACACTGGAAGCCGGACTCAACAGCACGTTCACCCCACCGGCCAGGGCCAGATCGCAGTCCCCGGAGTGCAGGGCCTGGGCAGCCTGGTGGACGGCGACCAGGGAGGAGCTGCAGGCGGTGTCCACCGCGACCGCCGGACCTTCCAATCCCAGGGTGAAGGCGACCCGGCCGGCGATGGCGTTGAGCGCGTTGCCTGTGATGAAGTGGCCTTCGAGGTTCTCGATGGAGTCGCCGGAGAGCAGGTGGGCATACTCGTTGGCGGCCACCCCCACGAAGACTCCGGTGCGGCTGCCGCGAAGCGAGGCCGGGGAGTAGCCGGCCCGCTCGAGGCCTTCCCAGGTCACCTCCAGCATGAGTCGCTGCTGAGGATCGATCCAGACGGCCTCGCGCGGTGAGATGCCGAAGAACTCCGGATCGAAACCGTCGACGCTGTCGAGGTATCCGCCCTCGCGGGTGTAGATCTTGCCCGGGGTCTGCTGGTCGGGATCGTAGAACTCGTCGACGTCGAAGCGGTCTTCGGGGATCTCGCGGATCGCATCGACCCCGCCGGCCAGCACGTTCCAGTAGGCATCGGGATCGGCCGCGCCGGGGAATCGGCACGCCACCGCGATGATGGCGATTGGTTCGTCGGTCGCCGCGGTGGCCAGCGAAGCCGGTGGGGCCGCAGACCTCTCACCGGCCTTCTCGCTGAGTTTCAGCACATCGCCGAGCAGATAGTCAGCCACATCGGAGAGGCGCGGATAGTCCATCGCCAGGGTCGCGGGCAGTTCCTGGCCGACCCCCTGCTCCAGGCGCCTGCGCAGTTCGATGGCCATCAGCGAGTCCATGCCGAGGTCGAAGAATCCGGCCTCCTCGCGGACTTCTGCCGCGTCAACCCTGGTGACTTCGGCGACCGCGTCTCGCAGATAGTTGAGGACCAGCTTCCGGCGTTGCTGGACGGGGGCGGCGGTCAGTTGCCCGACCAGTGCGGTACTGCCCGAGGTTTTCCGGGCAGGGCTGGACCCGGGAACCTCCCGGGCGACCTCGGACAGCAGTGCCCGCCGGCCGGCCTGCAGATAGATGGGAAGGAAACGGGCCCAGTCGATCCGTGCCACCATCGCCTGCGGCGGACCGTCGGAACCGGCCGACACCATCGCGTCGGCCATCCCGGCCAGAGCGTCATCGGCCGAGAGGGTCTGCACCCCGCGCAGTTCCAGTTGAGCGCGGGCGTCCTGATCAGCCATCCCGGCCGACCAGGGACCGAAATTCACGCTGACCGCGGGAATGCCCTGTTCACGCAGCCGCCAGGTGAGCCCGTCGAGGAAGGCGTTGGCCGCGCCATAGGCGCTCTGCCCGAAACTGCCCCACACCGAGGCGATGGAGGAGGTGCTCACGAAGAAGTCCAGTGACAGATCGGCGAGTGCTTCGCTCAGATACCAGGCGCCCCAGACTTTCCCGGCGAAAACCCGGTCCACTTCGGCGCTGTCCAGGGCGCTCAGCGGGGTGGTGCCGTTCTCCCCGGCGGCGTGGACAACACCGGCCAGCGGCGGAAGATCGGTCTGCACCGCGTCCACCACCCGAGCCACGTCATGCGGATCAGCGACGTCTGCCGATATCACTCGCAACTTGCAGCCGTACTTGTCACCCAGCGCAGCGATGCGCCGCTGGGTGGCCTCATCAGGTGTTCGCCTGCTGGTCAAGACCAGCTGGCCGGCCCCGTGCGCAGCCAGGTATCCGGCGACCTCCAGTCCGATCGCACCAAGCCCGCCGGTCACCAGATAGGTTGCATCGGAACGCAATTGCAGCTGCTCGGGCTGCGGCTGCCCGGTCCGGCGAACCAGCCTCGGAGCAAACACTGCAGACCCACGCAGCGCGAGCTGGTCTTCGCCCGGTGCCGCCGCGGCTACCAGTGCAAGCACCCGCGACCAGTCCTCTGCGCCACCGCGGGGAAGGTCGACCAAGCCGCCCCATACCTGCGGGTACTCCAGGGCGGCCGCACGGCAGAATCCCCACAGGCTGCTCTGCTCCGGCGCGACCCGGTCGGATTCGGTGGCTCCTTGGGCGCCCCGGGTGACGATCCAGATCGGGGCGCGTAGTTCGGCGGCGGCCGCGGCGCGGAACAGCCGCTGGGTTCCGCCCAGGATTCGGTGCTGCATCCGCAGCAGCGACCGCATCGACGGCGGGTCGGCATCCAGGGCCGCGAGGTGCAGGATCCGCAGTGCTGATCCATCGGCGCTTCGCAGTTCGTCGACCAGACGTTGCTCGTCGGCATCGGACGCCGGTAACGCCACTACGCGGTGCCGGCCCTCCGCGCCGAGCGCCTCGACCAGTGGCGCGGCAGCAGCGTCGTCGCCGACGAGCAGCCAGGTGAACTCCTCGGCCGCTGCAGGCGGGACCGCGGTCTGCTTGACCCAGTTGATGGCGTAGCGCGCATCGGTGAGAGATTGAGCGCTGCGCTGTTGATTATGATGCGCAGCAAGCTTTCTCAGGACATCAGCTGTCGACTGGTCGCCTTCGAGCAGTGCCGCCAGTTCGTCGATCCGGCCGTCCTCGAGGAGTTGGACGGTCCCGGTGCGGGCAGTCTCGTGGCGAGGCGGCGCGTTGACGGCTGCCACGACGTTGTCGCTGAACCAGTATTGGCGGTGCTCGAACGGGTAGGTGGGCAGGTCCACCTTGTGTGCCGGTCGTGGAACCAGAGCGCTGAAGTCCGGCAGATGCCCGGCGACGTAGGCGCCGGCGAGGGCCTCGGTGATCTGGCGGTGGTCGGCGACGGTGCGGCGCAATGATGCGATTGCCCTTGGTGCGGCCGAGGCGTCCGGCCACGCCCGCAGTGCCGCGGCGGTCAGCACCGGTTGCGGGCCGACCTCGAGCAGAAGCCCGCAGCCGAGTTCAGCCAGGGTGGCCACACCTTTGGCGAATTCGACCGGTTGACGCGAATGGCGGCGCCAGTAGGCGCCATCCAATCTGGCGTTGCGACCCAGCGCCGCGCCGGTCCTGTTGCAGACCAGAATCCTCTGCGGCGCAGAGAACTCGAAACCGTTCGCGTAGGACTCGAACTCATCGAGAGCCGGGTCCAGAAGCGCGGAGTGGAATGCGTGGCTGGTGTCGAGCCACTCGCAGCGCACACCGTCGCCGGCCAGTCGGGCGACCACCTGCTCCAGATCCGGACCCGGACCCGAGAGCACGGTGTTGGCGCCGTTGTAGGCGGCCACCGACAGGCTGGGGAACTCGTCGATGAGGTGCTCAACGCGGTCTGGTTCGGCGAAGATCGCCGACATCCGGCCACCGGCGGGCAGATCGCCGAACAG
>VERS01000371.1 GCA_018882545.1 Mycobacterium sp. | reverse complement strand
CCACGGCGCACCAGGTCGCCAGAATTCCGACCGCGATGATCGGCTCGGGCCGTAGCCCGTTGTTCAGCGGAAGCCAGAACGCCAGGAACATTACCGCCGCGGTCCAGGCCGCCGCCCGGCTGTGCCTGACGGCGACACCGAGTCGGGGGATCACCTCCCGGCTGATCAGCCACCAGCACGCCAGGGCCATCAGCAGGGTGGGCAGCCGCATCCAGATGCTGGCGGTCGAGAGGTGTGCCCACCGCGCCAGCAGGTCGTAATACCAGCCGAACGGCGATTCGGGTGTGCCGAACCAGCGGTAGTAGTTGGCCGTGTAGCCGGCGTTGTCCGCCACCCGCGCCATCGTCAGGATGTAGCCGTCGTCGGAGGTGTTGGCGCCGACGAAGTGCCACCACACCAGCACCGCACCGACCAGCCCGTCCAGTCTGTTCAGCGACCACCACCGGGCCGGCAGCAGACGCCGGCGCCCGAGGCCGTCGGCGGTGTCCAGGACGTGTAGGGCGATCAGCGCCGCGAGGGTGCTGGCCAGGCCCAGCAGCATCACCGCCAGTTTCAGCGGGGTCGGGGCGGTGCTGTAGCGGGTGTCCACGGTGGCCGAGAACCGCAGGCCCGGCGGCGCGGGGTCCCCCGCCAGGTCGGTGAAGACGCCGACGATCTGGGGGCGGAGATCCCCGCCGCGTTCGCCGCGCACCGGCGCCCCGCCCCCGGCGCTGAGACCGACGAACTCACCCGTCACCGCATCGGCGCCGGCGTCGACGACCAGTTCCCGGCAGCTTTCGCTGAGCACCTCGTTCATCGGTGCTGCCACCACCGGGGTGTTGCGGACCACCACCACGAGGTCGTCGCCGGCCCGCTGGATCAGCAGGCCGCGATCGACGGCCTCGGGGGCCTCTTTGGGCACCGTGGAGAGCAGCACAGGGTTGCTGCCTACGCTGAGCCCCCTCGCCATCCGACACGGCACGCTGATTCTCAGACTCGTTGGGACATAACCGATCAGCGGAGCAGTGACGCTTTCGAGCACTGGGCCCTGCGGCCAGTTCAGTTCCGCGGTGGTCTGCTTGACCGGGAGGAACGGGGTGAGGATCGCCAGCGCGGTGCCGAGTAGGCCGGCCACTAACGCGATCAACCGGGCGGTGCGGTAATTCGCCCGGGTCTGAGTCACGGGGGTAAATCGTAATTGCGGTTCGGTTCGGCCGAGCAGTTGCGCGCGCAGCACCGGGGTGGGACGGGCGCGCTCTCAGCCGGTAGCGATGTCAGCGCTCTTTCTCAGAAGCCTCTCATTTGTCTGATGTGATCCCAGGTGATCGGCTGTTTCTTCATATGCGTCACCAGTACGTCCGGTACGTAATGCAGGTCGATTCCAGCCCGATACGCCTTCACGCACCAGGATATGTCTTCTCCGACGGAATCCACGACCTCTCTACCATCGGCGTCTTCCCCGACTTTGACGTATTCAAGGTTGAACCATGGCCGTTGAATCCTCTCGAACACGCCGGATTTCATTGCGACGAAACCGAATCCGATGCTCTGCACCTTCAGCGGTTCCCGTATGTTGACAAGTTGGAAAGCAGGCATCCCGCCGGGCGTTCCCCAGGCATGCACCGTCGTCGTCATGCCATCTTCAAGCAGGTATGCGCCCGACGCCACGTCGTACTCGGAATCGTAGATTCGGAAGAACTGTTCCGGGGTCCACGAGATATCCGAATCGATCCAGAAGATCTTGTTGTAGGTGATGTCTTTACCGCCCGGTGAAATCTGGGTCGGGTCCAGGTTGCGGCCCTCAGTACCGCTCGCCGTCAACTCCCGGGCGTAATGGACGAGGGACGAATAGTTGTTCAGCCATTTGTAGCTGATTCCTCTTTTGTCGCACTCGGTCAGCGTCGGGACCAGGCTTTTGACATATTGGGCTTCCATCGTGGATCCCGGGGTGGCAATCAGTACGTCAAAATGGGGCATGACCCTCTCCAATGAACCTGAACGGTGGTTGCGGTTACCGCCGTAGTATCCGTGGGTCGGGGTCATGGCGCGCAGTCGTCCCCGGGATAGCGCCGGATCTTCTGGCCGCCAGACCTATCGAGCGGGTTTCCGCACCGCCAGCACGAACGGCCCGACCGTCTGCACGCTGAAGTGCGGTTCGGCGAACAACTTCGCCGGCAGGTCGACGGTGAAGCGGCGGACGTTGGGCTGATTGGGGTAGACGTCCTCGGCCAGCCGCAGGGTGTAGGTGTCGGCTGATCCGGCCGCCCCACCCCGGCGCATCAGGAACACCGTCGGTGCCGGCCACGGCAGCGTGTCCAGGGCGTCGGCGAACTCGTCGGGATCGCTGATCTGCGACCAGGATTCGATGGCCGCGGCCCGCTTGTCGAACTCGGCCAGCGGGTTGGCGTAGTGCGACGTCAGCCCCTGGAATCCGAAGTACGGGTAGAACGACAGGAAGCTGTAGTCCGCGGTCATCACCACGGTCTCATCCCGGGGCTTGCCGGTGGCCGCCAGGATCGCCTCGTCGACTTGTGCGTAGTACTTCTCCGCGCCGGGCGGCCGGCGATCCCCGCGCTGGCCGTTGCCGTCGGTGTCGGTGTAGGCCACCGTGATGTCGGGGCGCAGCACATGCGGGATGTCCTGACTGAACCCGATCGCGCCGATCAGGCCGATCGCCAGCGCCACGGGGATCACGCGCGGGCTCCACCGCGCCGCTGCCGCGCGCGCCACCTCGATGAAACCGAACACCCCGGCCGCCGATAACAGCACCGACAGCGTCGGTTGCAGCCGGAAGGACAGCAGCGTGGTGCCGGCCAGCGTCGTCAGCATGGACAGCAGTGACCAGGCATAAAGCGACAGCACTCCGATGCCCAAGGCGGCAGCCCGTACCGATCCAGCCCGCTTTCCCCGGTCGCTTCGCCGCTGTCCGCCGAAGCCGCCGAAGCCCCGCCAGGCCAGCCAGATCGTCCCGAGCATGCACAGCGCACCCAGCAGCGAGAACTGCAGCATCGGAAAGCTCAGCACCGCGCCGTCGCCGGGCAGGTAGTGCTGGGCGACGCCGGTGTCGGACAGCGGGCCCCGTACGGCCCGCAGCAGAAAGGGCAGCCAGGTGGTCGCGGCGACGGCCGCGGCCAGTGCGGCGATCACCGCCAGGCGCACCAGGGGGGCGGCGCTGCGGCGCAGCACCGCGGCTGCCAGCGCCATCAGGGTGACGGTGAATGCGGTGTAGGCCAGCAGCAGGGTGTAGAAGGTGGCGGCGAAACCGAGGAAAAGTCCGACCCCGACGACCGCCGTCCAACCCGAGTAGCCCGAACGCGATCCGCCGCGCAGCCCGGACCAGGCCAGTACCAGCACCGGCGGAATCAGCACGGTGATTATCGCGGCGTAGGGCTCCGGGGAGGCGTAGGCCAGCGTCACCGCGGCGGTGGCCGTGGTCACCGCCAGCGCATACTCGAACCGGATCATCGCTGCCCACAACACAAATGCCACGACGACGGCGATCGCAAGGGAAATGATCGCCCACGGTTTGTACATCTCCCAGGCCGGAGTGCCGGTCAGCGCGGCGGCCCGCCCGCCCAGCCAGAACCACCCCGGCGGGTAGAACGGCGGCAGGCCCGCGTAGGTCATATCCCGTAGCGCCGGACTGTCGGCCAGTCGGGTCAGGTACTCGGTGCGGAAC
>VERS01000370.1 GCA_018882545.1 Mycobacterium sp. | reverse complement strand
CCAGGAAACAGGTCTGGCCGTTGTTGATCAGCGATACCGACTTCAGACCCCGCATGGTGGCGTCGAGGTCGGCGTCGTCGAGGATGATCGCGGCCGATTTACCGCCTAGTTCCAGGGTGACCGGGCGCAGCAAGCGTCCGCACACCTCGCCGATGATCCGGCCGACCGCCGTCGAACCGGTGAAGCTGACCTTGTCCACACCGGGATGGGACACCAGATGGGCGCCGGCCTCGGTGGCGCCCGGCACCACGTTGAGCACCCCCGGCGGCAGACCGGCCTCCTGGGCGGCTTCGGCGAACACCAGGGCATCCAGGGCCGTCTCCGGTGAGGCCTTGAGCACCACCGGGCATCCGGCGGCCAGCGCCGGGGCGAGTTTGAAGGCCGCCAGGGCCTGCGGGTAGTTCCACGGCACGATCGCGGCGACCACCCCGACCGGTTCCCGGCGCACGATCGTGTGGCCGGTCATACTCGGTCGGATCTCCTCGATGGGCGTCGTGGTGATCATCTTGGCGTAGTAGCCGAGCAAGGCGGCCGGGAACTGCCCGTTGGCGCCGCGGGACAACCGGATCGGCATCCCGTTCTCCCGGGTCACCAGTTCGGTGGTACTGGCAGCGCGGGCGTGCAGTGCTGCGGCGAAGGCCGTCAGAACCTTCGCCCGGTGATCCGGTGAGGCGGAACGCCAGCCGGGAAGCGCCCCCTGCGCGGCGGCCACCGCGGCGTCGATGTCGGCCTCGGAGGCACTCGCGCCCTGACCGAGTGGTTCCCCGGTCGCGGCCTCCAGCACCGGTTCGGCCCTGGCGGCGGACCGGAACTCGCCGTCGATGAACAACTGCGGACCGTCGGTGGACGGTCTTCTGGCGACGTTCACTGTGGGACTCCTTCACGATCCTCGGCGGCGAACAGCACGCCCCTGGTGATCAACTCCTCGATCTGAGTCGTCGGCATACCCAGCACATCGCGGCAGACATCACGGGTGTCCGCACCCGGCAGTGGCGCCGGGCGCTGCGGGGACGCCGGGATGTTCCGGAACGGGGCGGGGCCGGTCTCGGCGGGCAACGGCACGTCCAATAGCGGGTGGGTCATATCGGCCAGCACCCGGCGCCACCGCAACTGGGCATGGTCATAGACCTCCTCGGGACGGTTCATCGGCCCGGCCGGCACCCCGTCGGCCTGCAGTCGTTCGGCCACTTCCCGGGGTGGTAGCCGGGCGGCCCACTCGGTCAGCGCAGCGCGCTCCTCGGCCGGCGGCGCCAGCGACACCACGCACCATTCGTCGTCCCCGGCGCAGGGCAACACGAGGTGGACCGTCTCGTCCGGACGGACGGCGGCCCCGGCGGCCAGCACCACAAACCGGCTGTCCAGTTGGTTGATCCCGACTTCGGCCTGCGAGACGTGCAGTCGGGCGCCGACGCCGGTGCGCCACCGGCGAATCAACCCCGCCAGCGCACCGATCGCACTGATCCGGCCCACCACATGGTCCGGGAAGATGGTGGTGGCGTCGTAAAACGGATGCCGCGCAGCGGGATCGGGTTGATCGGAGGTCCACAGGCTGGTCACTCCGGTCGCAGCGCGCACCAGCGGCCCGTAGCCCATCCGGGTGCTCCACGGCCCGCACTCGCCGTAGGCGCTGCTCTCTGCGATGACCAGCGCCGGATTGATTTCGGCCAGGCGCTGATATCCGAAACCCAGGGCCGGCAGGGTTCCCGGCTTGAAGTTGGCGAACAGCGCGTCGGCGGCCCCGACAAGAGCACCGAACACCTCCGCGCCCGCGGCGCTGCGCAGGTCGATACCGAAGGCCAGGTGGTTGCGGTGGGCGCGGGCGAAGGAGTCCCCGATCGCCTGGTGCTCCCGTTTCTGCCGCAGACCGTCCGGGTAGTCGGCGCTTTCCACCTTGATCACCTCGGCGCCGAGGTCGCCGAAGAGTCGGCTCAGCTCACCGCCGGCCACAATGATGCCGAGATCGACGACCCGGATGCCCGCCAGGGGCAGGCCCCCGACCGGGGCCACCGGGGCGGGATCGAATCGGCTTGTCCGCCAAACCGGT
The DNA here is from genome assembly GCA_018882545.1 of Mycobacterium sp. Taxonomy (GTDB): domain Bacteria; phylum Actinomycetota; class Actinomycetes; order Mycobacteriales; family Mycobacteriaceae; genus Mycobacterium. The sequence goes on along the minus strand of VERS01000370.1, from coordinate 1,625 downwards.
TGGTCGGCGCCCACCGGCGGCGCGGCGGTTCGGAACCCGGCCCGCTGAGAGTCGACCGACCAGTAGCCGACCGGTACCCGGGCGGTCACGCCGGGAGCCAGTTCGGCATCGGCGAGGGCCCCCGCGGCTTTGAGGTGGTCGGAGTGCAGGGCCTGCGCCGGGGTGAGCACCGCGGCGATCGGGACGCCGTGCCGTTGGCCCTCGGCCACCAAATCGTCGCGGGTGCGTCCGGCGAACATCGCTGCGATCAGCGCCCCCAGTTCGTCGAACGCCTGCACCCGGGCGGCGAGGGTGTCGAAGCGAGGATCCTGGAACTGCGCGGGCTCACCGAGCCAGGCCCGCAGTCCGTGCCACTGGCGCGGGGCCATCACGCAGATCCGGACGTATCCGTCCCGGCACCGGAATATCGGATACAGGTCCTGGTTCCGGGGCCTGCCCCGCCAGCGCCGGCCGCCTTTGCGGGCGGTGGCGGCCTGGCCCTGGGTGCCGAACGGCGGATCCAGTGCCAGCACCACCGCGTCGAACCGGGAGAAGTCGATGTAATCACCGACCCCGCACCGCAGCCGGTTGAAATAGGCCGCCAGCACCACCCAGGTTGCCTGCGCCGCCGCCGTCGCCGAGGCGATTCCGTCCGGGGGCAGCACCGGTGTGCCGGCCGGCGGGCCGGACCGCGACAGTGCACTGGACATGGCGTAGAGCACCGGGTCGGTGGCCCGCCACGACGCATACGGACCGGTGCTGCCGAAGTCGGTGATCAGCATGGTGACCAGGTGGGGGTACCGGTCGGCCAGGTCCGCGCACGAGGTGCCGTAGTCGGCGAGCCGGCCGGTGTCGACGACGATGTCGGCCTCGGCGGCGAGTTCGAACAGCCGGCGCCGGTCGGGCTCGACGGCCGGGTCGAGTACCGCCGCCCGTTTGTTGGCGTTATGCAGGGCGAAGGGGATGCCGACCCCGTCGAGGGTGGGGAGCTGTCTGCGGGCCGGGCTGCCGCCGGGAGGCTCGATCTTGAGAACGTCAGCCCCGAGGTCGGCCAGCAGCCTGGTGGCGGTGTCGCCGTTGCCGTCGCCGAGGTCCAGAACCCGAAGTCGTGCCAGCAGTGGCTCGTTCCCGGTGTCCTTTTCGACCAAGGCAGCCTCTTCCGTCGTCCATCGCCGAGCTTAATCCGGTGTGTCGCACGCCTCAGGCCGGGTCCCTGGCCCGCAGGTAGGCTGGAATTCTCATGTCTGACTCCTGCGCGGTGGCGGTACCGCCCCACCCTGCGGTGGCCCAATTGGCGGCTTTGCACCACTTCAGGGTCTACCTCGACATCGGTGTGGTCGTGGTGGTTCTCGCGATCACCAACCTGATCGCCCACTTCACCACCCCGTGGGCGAACATCGCCACCGTGCCGGTCGCGGCCCTGGCCCTGGTGGGTCTGGTGCGGGCCCGCGGTCTGGGGTGGGCCGAGCTGGGTCTGGGCCGCGAACACTGGAAGTCCGGGACCGGTTACGCCGCCGCCGCGGTGGGCCTGGTTCTCACCGTCGTCGCCATCGGGGCGCTGCTGCCGTGGACCCGGCCGATGTTCCTCAACGACCGGTACGCCACCCTGTCCGGCGCGATCGTGGCCTCGATGATCATCATTCCGC
>VERS01000369.1 GCA_018882545.1 Mycobacterium sp. | reverse complement strand
AGTTGATGTAGGCCAGGGCGTTCCGAATGCCGAGCATGGTCAAGTAGATGCGGTTGGACTGGGAATCTACGGTTGCGATGTCCGCAAACGCGCGAACCCAATCGGCACGGTCGGTCTGTCCCTCTGTGTTCGACTCCACGGCGTGCTCGACGAGCAAGAACACATGATTCAGGTCGAGCTTGTCGGCGGCGACTTGATTTCGGCAGGCTGAATTCCCGGGGTTTGCCGCGGACGGCCGTTTGCCGGTGCAGTAAATCTCAAGTCCTGTTCGTGGTGGCGCGGGTTGCTCTGTGTCGTCGGTGATTTCCGACAGAAGGTCAACGAGCCATTGCCGGTCAACAGCATCTCCCCGCAGAGCGGTGCTGCGCACGCCGAGAACGCCGTTCCTTAAAGGCATCGACTCCCAGAGGTGCGCTTCGGCTCGCCAACGGAATCTGGCTGCTGGCCGACCTTGGCCGGGGTGTAGCTCACATCGGATGACGATGTCGGGGCGGTGGCGGCTGCTCATGGGTGGTGTTTCCAGAGGATCTCGACGGTGCTGGTGTCGAAGAATCGGTGCTTGGCGGGTCGGCCGCGTGCGGCTTTGCGGAGTCGCACGTCGCAGAGCGCGGCGATGATTGCGCGCTGACCCATGGCTGAGGCGGCGCGGAACGCTGCGGCGGGGTTGGCGGCACCAGCGAGGTTGCCCAGCGCGGCGGTGCTGGTCATTGCGGCGAGTTTCGATTCGACTTCGGCGAGCTCGGCGCTGATCACGCTCTTGGTCTTCTTGAGTAGTTTCGCGTCGATGTCGCCTGCGGCGTAGTCGTTGTCGGCGACTTCCAGACGGCTGCGCAGCCGGCGCGCGGCGTCGGTAAGTGGTTTGACGTCGGCAGCGTCAGGGGCGAGCAGGTCGGCGAAGTCAGGGCGGGAGAGCCGTTCGGCGATCACGTCGATGACGAATTCATCGACGGGGGCATGGTCGCGCATGAGGTGGCCGCGGCAGGTGTACTTGCCGCCGTTGACGGTTTCCACGGGTGTACTGCACTCGTCGCAGACGAACAAATTTGAGCCGAGGTAGCGACGATGAGTGCCGACATGGTTGGTCTTGCGGGCCGGGTCGGACAAGCGGGCTTGCACCACGTCGAAGTCGTCGGCATCGACCAGCGGCTCCCATTGGCCACGCAGTCGGTTGCCGTTCTCGTCGGTGAGGATCTCGCGCTGGTAGAGCACCCATCCGGCGTAGCGCGGGTTGCTCAGGATGTCACGTACGGTGCGGGTGTTCCAGGGCCGACCGGAGCGGGTCGGCACACCATCTTCGGTCAGGGCGCGGGCCAGTGAGCGCAGCGATTCCCCGGCGATGAAACCGGCGAAGACACGGCGCACGATCTCGGCTTCGTCGGGGACCACTTCGCCGGCAGTGGTGTAGCCCATCAGCGCGCGACCGTGCGGTACCTTCCCGGCCTTCGCGTGGCGGTGCAGGGCGGCGACGTGGCGTTCGGACTTCAGCGCGATTTCCATTTCGGCGATCTCGCCGAGCACTCCGATCACCACGCGGCCCGAGGCAGTGGTCGGATCCATGTCAGTGCCCTGCACCAGGGCGATGATGACGCAGTGCTCGCGGCAGGCTTCGACCAGAGCGAGGCGCTCGCGCGGATTGCGGGCCAAGCGGTCTTGGTGGCGGGCAACGATGGCGTCGACCTCACCCCGGCGAACCGCATCGAGCATCGCGTAGAACGCGGGGCGGTGTTTCTTGCCGGTGCCGGTGATCGAGTTATCGACGAAGGCGCCCTCCACGGCCCCTATCGGCGTGACGAGATTCCAGCCGCGTCGGGTGATTAGGTCGCGACCGGCTTCTTGCTGCTGCTCGACGCTACTGGCTTGACCGGCCTTGTCGTCGCTGACGCGGGCATAGATCACGGCGCGGGGCGTGTCAGAGTGCTTCTTGGTGCTGGTGGAGAGGGCTTTCTGAGCGGTTGCCATGCCTGAAGAATAACACTTTTTCGGTGGGGTATCTGTTCGGTGGTGCCGTTTTTGCGTTTGCGGGTTCGCCAGCCGCCGGTGGTTGCGAGTTGGTGGTGCTGTCCGCAGCCGAAGGTGATGTCGTCGATGTCGGTGAGGCCACCCTGGGCCCAGTCCGTGCAGTGGTGGACCTCGGTGAGGTATCCGGGCATATCGCAGCCGGGGAAGGTGCATCCGCGCTCGATTGCGTGCAGCACGACCCGCTGGTCAGCCGATGCGATCCGTTTGGCGCGGCCCAGGTAGAGCGGCCGGGTGGAGTGGGTGTCAAAGACGGCGAGGTAGTGGTGGGCGTGGGCGGCCATCCGGATCAGATCGCGGATGGGCAGCAGGCTCCCGCCGCCGGTGACGGCCACGCCGGCACCGGCCCTGAGGTGTTCCAACGTGGTCGAGACGATCACGGTGACGGGAAGGCCGTTGTGCTGACCGAGTTTGGGGTCTCCGAGTTGTCCGCGTACCAAGGCCGCCAGTGCGTCGTGTTGGCGTTGGGTGTGGGTGCGGGGGTCGCGGTCGGCGGCGGCCGGGTCGGGATCGCCGGTGACGGTGGGGGATTGGTCGGCGGGATTGCACATGCCGGGGGCGGCGAATTTGGCCAGCCAGGCCTCGAGCATGGCGCGCAGTTCCGGGGTGGCCACCAGGCGGGCGATGCTCATTCCGTCGGGGCGTTGGCGGCCGCACCAGGAGAATCCGCGTTGGGCGGCGCGGTAGTCCTCGCTGAACCTGCCGTCGGGGTTGAGGTGGATGGCGAGCCGGTCGGCCAGCTTCTCCAGTTGGTCGGGTCGCAGTTCGGCGGCTTTGGCGGCCAGGAACGCTTCGGCTCGGGCGGTGGCTTCGGGGCCGATGTCCTCGGGGAGCTCTGTGAGGAACTTCTGGATGGCGCGAAGGTGCTCGGGGTCGAGCAGGCCGGCGTCCCAGGCTTTGGCGGTGGCCGGCAGGGCCGGGGGCAGGGTTTGGCCGGTGAGGGTGGTGCGGGGCAGCAACTGCGCGGCGTCACGCAGCCGGCGGCGGGATTCGGTCGGACTGATGCGCACCACGTCGGCGATGACGCGGGCCACCGCCCCGCCCAATGCCGGGTCCTTACGGCGCTGGATCGTGCCGGCCACCTCAAGCGCGGCGGCTGCGGTGCGGCGGCGGACCGTTTCGAGCCGGTCGAGGGCCTGCAGGCGTTCCCGGGTGGGCAACGCGTCCCAGTCCAGCGCGCCCACGGCTGCCACCGCGGCATCCAGCGCGGCGAACGGGCCATCAGTCGAACTCATGTTCGAGAACCTATTCCGCCACGACGACACCCCGGAGCGCTCGCTCAAGCGCGGGCGGACAGACCTGTGGAGAAAGTTGAACCTGGGGATTAACCCCCCGACGCGGGAGGGTCGGTCACCGTGAAGCCGGCCAGCCATTCCTCGTGCATCTCGCCGTCGATGGTGACTCGCCACTGGTAGCGCTGGCCGGCGGCCAGACTCAGCGGCGGCACCGTGGCGATGAACGGGATGGTCACCGGGGTGCCTGCCGGGTGGACGGGGTTGCGGCGGGCGTTGATGACGCTCTGCTCGGTCTGGGCCACCCGGGTTCCGTCGCCGTCAACCAGTTCGGCGCGGATCGGGAAGGAAGCACCGGTCTCCGACCAGTCGACCTCGACGAAGACGATCAGCACGTGCTGGGGTGCCGGGGTGCTGCAGGTGG
>VERS01000368.1 GCA_018882545.1 Mycobacterium sp. | reverse complement strand
GTGCCGTAGGCGGCCTGCGCCAGCGGATGCCGCCGCCAGGGCTGGTCGAGGCCGGCGGTGAAACTCCAGCCCACCAGCGCGCCGGCCAGTCCCAGCGCCCGAATCCGCCTGCCGGTCATGCGAACTCCGGTCCGCCGGCGGCGATCATCTTCTCCAGGGACCGACGGATGCGGTCGGTGTCGAACACGGTCCAGTCGTCGGGTGCGGCCACGGCCACCCAGCCGTCGAGTTGGCGGTCGCCGTAGTTGTGACCGTGGCCGTCCGGGGTGCCGGTCGCGTTGGTCACGTTGCCGGCCATATCGGCGCTGACCTGCAGGAAGGTCACGATCGGGTACCACCGCATCGCGGGGCTGCGATCGAAGCCGGGCGGCTCGTCAAGCCAGTCCGGCTTGCGGAACAGCAGATCCGGCGACCACCACACCACCGGGTCCGAAGCGTGTTGGAGAAAAAGCACCCGGGTCCGGTTCCACGGTGGACTGGTGGCGACACCGACGATCTCGGCGGGGCTGGCCGCCTGGGCGAAGCGCACCACCCGCCCGTTGTCGTAGCGGGGCTGGACCTCCGGTGTGCCCGGATCGCGGCGCAGCGTCACGGCCTTCCACAGGCTGCTCGCATTCGGCGGTCCCACCCACAGCACCGAGGTAAAGCCGGTGTCCTCGATATCGGGCAGATACCCGAAGGCGCCCTGGCCGGCCAACGAACCGAGACTCTCCCCGTACAGCGCAAGTCTGGGACGGCGGTCGGGCGGCAATTGCCGCCAACGCCGGTGGATGCCGTCCACCATCGCCCGGCCCGCCTCCACCGACTTGTCCCGGTCGGCCAGGAAGGAGATCCAGCTCGGCAGATACGAGTACTGCATCGCCACCAGAGCGGTGTCGCCGTTGTAGATCGACTCGATGGAACGGGCAGCAACCGGATCGACCCAGCCGGTGCCGGTGGTGGGGATGATGACCAGCAGGCGCCGTTCGAAGGCTCGGGTGCGCTGCAGTTCCGACAGCAGGACCGCGACCCGGGCCTCGGTGGTGGGGGCCGACTGCAGTCCGGCGTAGATCCGGATGGGCGGCTTGGCGGGCCGGCCGTTGAGTTCGGTGAGTTCGGCGGCGTCCGGTCCGGTACCGACGAAGTTGCGGCCCTGAAAGCCCAGGCTCTCCCAGGGTGCGAAAGACTCTGGACTGCCTGATCTTTCGGGTTGCTGCGGCTGCTCCACGCCGGGTCGGGTGGTGCTGTTCTGCGGCTGGAACACCGCGCTGGCACCGGCCAGCAGGCCACGCACCAATACCCCGTTGATCAGGGTCACCATGAGCACGACGACGATCGCGGTGCCGATGAAGACGGCCACCTCGTCGTCGATGCGCCAGCGCCGGATCATCAGGCGGGCCAGTGTCTTGATGACGTCTCTGATCACCCGCGCAGCGCCGATTAGGGCAGCGCCGACCACCATAGCCACGGCCACGGCGCGGAGATAGCTCGGCGTGGCCGGACCCTCGATGCCCATCAGGCCGGCGACCTGCCGCTGCCAGGACGCCGCGGGAATCACCATCAGCAGGCTCGCCATGATCGACACGGCGACGACCGCGGCGCGCAGTCCGTACCGCCACGGCCGCGCCGGGGACCACCAGGTCCGGCCCCGCAGGGTGAGTCTGCGCACCACCGCGCCGAGCAGCACCCCGATGCCGTATCCGATTGCGGCGTTGATGCCGCCGATGATGCCCGCCATCAGCCAGTCCCGCGGGAGCAGGGACGGTGTCAGCGACAAGCAGAAGAACACCGCGGCGACGACGACGCCGGCGAGGTCGAGCCGCACCAGGCTCCATGCCCAGGACTGCACCGACCCGCGGATCATCCGAAGAGCCTGGGCAGCACTCCTTCGGACGTGCTGCGCAGTTCCTCCAGCGTCACACTGAACTGACCCTGCACCTCAACGGAATCCGAGCCCTCGTCGGAAACTCCGATGCGGGTCACCGGAAGTCCACGGGCGTCGCACATGGCCCGGAACCGGCTCTCCTCGGTGCGCGGGACGGCGATCAGGGCACGGCCCGCCGACTCGGAGAACAGCCACACGAACGGATCAGATCCTTCGGGAAGCACTATGCGGCAACCGGTTTCGCCGGCCAGGGCGGCCTCGACCACAGCCTGGATCAACCCGCCCTCGCTGAGGTCGTGAGCCGCCGAGGCCAGGCCGTCGCGGGAGGCGGCGGCCAGCACCTCGGCGAGCAGTTTCTCGCGGGCCAGATCGACCTGGGGCGGCAGCCCGCCCAGGTGGTCGGCGCTCACCTGCGCCCAGATCGATCCGTCGAATTCGTCGCGGGTGTCGCCGAGCAGAAACAACGTCTCCCCCGGCTCACCACCCAGCCCGGTGGGCAGTCGGCGTCGCACATCGTCGAGAACACCCAGAACCCCGACGACCGGGGTGGGCAGGATCGCCGTCGCACCGGTCTGGTTGTAGAAGCTGACGTTGCCACCGGTGACCGGAATGCCCAACGCCGCACAACCATCCGCCAGTCCGCGCACGGCCTGGGCGAATTGCCACATCACCCCCGGATCCTCCGGGGAACCGAAGTTGAGGCAGTTGGTCACCGCGATCGGCGTCGCGCCGGTGACCGCGACATTGCGGTAGGCCTCGGCCAGTGCCAACTGGGCGCCGGTGTAGGGGTCAAGTTTGGTGTAGCGACCGGAGGCGTCGGTGGACACCGCGATACCGCGGCCGGTCTGTTCGTCGATGCGCAGCACCCCGCCGTCGGCGTGTTCGGCGAGCACGGTGTTACCCCGCACGTAGCGGTCATACTGCTCGGTGATGAACGCGCGGCTGCACAGATGCGGGCTGCCGAGCATCGCCAGCAGGGTGGCCCGTAACTCGTCCGGCGTCCCCGGGCGCGGCAGTCTGGCCGAAGTGTCGGCATTGAGGGCGTCCTGCTCCTCGGGCCGGGCCAGCGGACGCTGATAGACCGGCCCCTCGTGGGCGACGGTGCGGGGGGGCACGTCGACGACGGTCTGCCCGTGCCAGGTGATCCGCAGCCGGTCACCGTCGGTGACCTCACCGATCACGGTGGCCAGCACATCCCACTTGGCGCACACCGCCATGAATTTCTCGACGTTGTCGGGCGTGACGACGGCGCACATGCGCTCCTGGGATTCGCTGGAGAGCACCTCGGCCGGTGTCATATTGGCGGCCCGCAACGGAACCTTCTCCAGCTCGATTGCCATTCCACCGTCACCGGCTGAAGCCAATTCCGATGTGGCGCAGGACAACCCGGCCCCACCGAGATCCTGGATGCCGACGACCAGACCGGCCGCGTAAAGCTCCAGACAGCACTCGATGAGGACCTTCTCGGCGAACGGGTCGCCGACCTGAACACTGGGTAGCTTCTTGCGTCCCGCCCCGGATTCATCGCCGGAGAAAGTGTCCGACGCGAGCACCGACACCCCGCCGATGCCGTCCAGTCCGGTACGGGCCCCGAACAGGATGATCTTGTTGCCGGCGCCGGAGGCGAACGCCAGGTGCAGATCCTCCTTGCGCAGCACCCCGACGCACAGCGCGTTCACCAAGGGGTTGCCGGCATACGAGGCGTCGAACACCGTCTCGCCACCGATGTTGGGCAGGCCCAGCGAGTTGCCGTAGCCGCCGATGCCGCGCACGACTCCGTCGACGACGCGGCGGGTGTCGGGGGCGTCGGCG
>VERS01000367.1 GCA_018882545.1 Mycobacterium sp. | reverse complement strand
GGCCAGAAGGCCTGAGCGTAAAGATCAGCCGCGGCTGATCCGGTTGCCCTTGCCGGCGTCGGTGATCTTCGGTTCGCCCGCGCGGTAGGTGATGGTGTTGTTGATCCCGTCCACCGTCAGCTGATCGTCGACCTGGGCCACGGTGATGGTGTTGTCGGCGCCGCCCACACTCACCGACGCGCAGCGGCCGACGACCGTCAGTGTGTTGTTGGAGCCGGAGACGTCGAGGGTCTTGCCGTTCTCGCAGTCGATCTGCGTCCGGGCCCCCATCGACCCGTAGGTGATGAGGTCACCGGCCGGCCCCTCCTCAGCCGAAGCGCAGCCCGCCGAAAGCAGCACCAGCCCGATCGCGACGCTCGAGTACCTACGCATCACCGACGAGCGTACGTTCTTCGCTGATGAGTACACGGGGACGATCGACGGCCAAATTGAGCCGCGACGTGATCGTCGGGGCGGCGCTGGCCTTCCTCGACCGCGAGGGCTGGGACGCGCTGACCATCAACGCCCTGGCCACCCAACTCGGCACCAAGGGGCCGTCGCTGTACAACCACGTCGACAGCCTCGAGGACCTGCGGCGCACCGTCCGGATGCGGGTGATCGACGACATCCTGCAGATGCTGAACACCGTGGCGGCTGGTCGCACCCGCGACGACGCGGTCATCGCCATGGCCAGCGCCTACCGCAGCTACGCCCACCACCATCCCGGCCGCTACTCGGCGTTCACGCGGATGCCGCTGGGTGGCGATGACCCGGAGTTCACCGCCGCCGCGCAGGCCGCCGCCGCACCGGTGATCTTGGTTCTGGCCTCCTACGGGCTGGTCGGCGAGGAGGCCTTCTACGGCGCCCTGGAGTTCTGGGCCGCCCTGCACGGGTTCGTGCTGCTGGAGATGACCGGCGTGATGGACGTCGGGATGGTGGCGGGTACGGCGGGCGGTGAGGCGGGCGGTGAGGAACCCCGCGGCGTGCGGGTCGACACCGACGCAGTGTTCAGCGATATGGTGCGCCGGCTGGCCGCCGGGATGGCACACCGCAGCAGTTGATGCCCCCTTACCGCAGGTCAGGGGCGACGGCAGCGATTTTGGAGGCAGGTCCCCAGCCTGGTATTGTGAGCGACGCGCCTGGCCGACATGGCGCATGCGGTGACGCGTGCGCGCGCCGGGCCGATTCGCATGTCCAGTATGCATCGGATTTTGACCGGTGCTCACTGCCTGCGACACACCCGGCCGCGGGGTAAGTGGCGGGGGTAAAACTGCAGTACAGAGACCTGAAGAGATTTGAGAATGAGAGAAAGCCGGTAGATGCCAACCATCCAGCAGCTGGTCCGCAAGGGTCGCCGCGACAAGGTCGCCAAGGTCAAGACCGCGGCCCTCAAGGGCAGCCCGCAGCGTCGCGGCGTGTGCACCCGCGTGTACACCACCACGCCGAAGAAGCCGAACTCGGCGCTTCGGAAGGTGGCGCGCGTCAAGCTGACCAGCCAGGTGGAGGTCACCGCCTACATCCCCGGTGAGGGCCACAATCTGCAGGAGCACTCGATGGTGCTGGTGCGCGGCGGCCGGGTGAAGGACCTGCCGGGCGTTCGCTACAAGATCATCCGCGGCTCGCTGGACACCCAGGGCGTCAAGAACCGCAAGCAGGCCCGCAGCCGTTATGGCGCCAAGAAGGAGAAGAGCTGATGCCGCGCAAGGGGCCCGCTCCGAAGCGTCCGCTGGTCAACGACCCGGTATACGGGTCTCAGCTGGTCACCCAGCTGGTCAACAAGGTCCTGTTGGACGGTAAGAAATCGCTGGCCGAGCGCATCGTCTACGGCGCGCTCGAACAGGCCCGCGACAAGACCGGCACCGATCCGGTCGTCACCCTCAAGCGGGCGATGGACAACGTCAAGCCCAGCCTTGAGGTCCGCAGCCGCCGGGTCGGTGGTGCGACCTACCAGGTGCCCGTCGAGGTCCGCCCGGACCGCTCGACCACCCTGGCGTTGCGCTGGCTGGTCAGCTTCGCCAAGGCCCGTCGGGAGAAGACCATGGTCGAGCGGCTGGCAAACGAGATCCTCGACGCCAGCAACGGCCTGGGTGCCGCAGTCAAGCGGCGCGAAGACACCCACAAGATGGCCGAGGCCAACCGGGCATTCGCGCACTACCGCTGGTGACCGTCGCGGCGCCGCAGCGACGGGCCCGCGGAGCGGGCTACGCAAAAACGAATACAGCCTTTAGTCAAAATTTCTTCCCGAAGGGAATCTAGTGGCACTCGACGTGCTGACCGACCTGAAGAAGGTCCGCAACATCGGCATCATGGCGCACATCGACGCCGGCAAGACCACGACGACCGAGCGCATCCTGTTCTACACCGGGATCAGCTACAAGATCGGCGAGGTGCACGACGGCGCGGCCACCATGGACTGGATGGAGCAGGAGCAGGAGCGCGGGATCACCATCACCTCCGCGGCGACCACCTGTTTCTGGAATGACAACCAGATCAACATCATCGACACCCCCGGTCACGTCGACTTCACCGTCGAGGTGGAGAGGTCCCTGCGGGTGCTCGACGGTGCGGTCGCGGTGTTCGACGGCAAGGAAGGCGTCGAGCCGCAGTCCGAGCAGGTCTGGCGGCAAGCCGACAAATACGACGTGCCGCGCATCTGCTTCGTCAACAAGATGGACAAGATCGGGGCGGACTTCTACTTCTCGGTCAAGACGATGGAAGACCGCCTGGGAGCCAACGTCATTCCGATCCAGCTGCCGATCGGCTCCGAGGGCGACTTCGAGGGCGTTGTCGACCTGGTCGAGATGAAGGCCAAGGTGTGGCGCGGCGAGACCAAGCTCGGGGAGAAGTACGACGTGGTCGACATCCCCGCCGAGATGGAAGAGAAGGCCCAGGAATACCGCACCAAGATGCTCGAAGCGGTCGCCGAGACCGATGAGGCCCTGCTGGAAAAGTACTTCGGCGGTGAGGAACTCACCGTCGAGGAGATCAAGGGCGCGCTTCGCAAGCTGACCATCAACTCCGAGGCCTACCCGGTGCTGTGCGGCAGCGCGTTCAAGAACAAGGGCGTGCAGCCCATGCTTGACGCGGTGATCGACTACCTGCCCTCACCGCTGGACGTCCCGCCCGCCATCGGCCACGCACCGGGCAAGGAGGACGTCGAGGTCATCCGCAAACCCTCGGTCGACGAGCCGTTCTCGGCGCTGGCGTTCAAGGTGGCGACGCACCCGTTCTTCGGCAAGCTGACCTACGTCCGGGTGTACTCCGGCAAGGTCGACTCCGGGGCGCAGGTCGTCAACTCCACCAAGGGCAAGAAGGAGCGCCTCGGCAAGCTGTTCCAGATGCACTCCAACAAGGAGAACCCGGTCGAGACCGCCAGCGCCGGCCACATCTACGCCGTCATCGGCCTGAAGGACACCACCACCGGCGACACCCTGTGCGACCCCAGCAACCAGGTCGTGCTGGAGTCGATGACGTTCCCGGATCCGGTCATCGAGGTGGCGATCGAGCCCAAGACCAAGAGCGACCAGGAAAAGCTGAGCCTGTCGATCCAGAAGCTTGCCGAAGAGGACCCCACCTTCAAGGTGCACCAGGACGCCGAGACCGGCCAGACGGTGATCGGCGGCATGGGCGAGTTGCACCTGGACATCCTGGTGGACCGGATGCGCCGCGAGTTCAAGGTCGAGGCCAACGTCGGCAAGC
>VERS01000366.1 GCA_018882545.1 Mycobacterium sp. | reverse complement strand
GAGCAGGGCACGTCGGGCGCCCGTGGCTCCGTCCTCGCCGCGAGTCTGGCGCAGTTCGATGCCCGCGCGCTGCGCCAGCGCGCGCAGCGCGTCGATGAACTCCATCTTGTGGTAGTTCATCATGAAGTCGATGGCGTTCCCGGCGGCGCCGCACGCGAAGCACTTGTAGAAGCCGGACCCCTTGTGGGTCACCACGCTCATGGACGGGGTCCGGTCGTCGTGGAACGGACACAGGCCCTTCAGCGAGTCGGCCCCGGCACGACGCAACTGGACGTAGTCGCCGACCACATCCTCGATGCGCACCTTGTCCCGGAGGCCGGCGATGTCGCGGTCGGGGATGCGGCCCTTGCGGGCACCCCCGCCACCGCCGTAGGGGGGCCTGGGGGCTGTCACGGGTCTGAGTCTAGGGCGATGCGTTCCAGCCGGCCTTCGGTGTAGGAGGCGATCTGGTCGACGACGACCCGCATCCGCCCGGCGTCATCGGTGGCCGCGGTGAACGCCGGGGCCAGCAGCGGGTCCAGGGCGGCCGGGGCGCCGGCCAGCAGCCACTGGGCCACCCGCGCGATCCGCTCCCGCTGGCCGGCCTGCATCTGGAGATGCCGCGGGTCGGACATGATGAACTGCAGCGCCAGGGTTTTCAGCACCGCGACCTCGGCGCGAACCTCCGCCGGGACGTGCAGGTCGGCCTGATAGCGCAAGAGCGGGCCGGGACCGGCCCGGCGGCGGGTTTCGGCGATGGCCGCCGAGGCGAACCGCCCGACCAGTTCGCTGGTCAACCGCTTGAGGGCGACCGAGGCGGTCAGGGTGGCGTCGTACTTGCCGACCGCAGCCACCACCGGAAGTGCGGAGAGTCGCCCGGCGGCCTCTTCGAGTTCGGCGACCTCGGCACCGGATCCGTAGACCGCGGTCCCCAGTTGGGCCAGTGCCGCGGCGGCCTCGCCGTCGGCCAGCACCCGCAGGTCGATCCGGCCGGACACCACCCCGTCCTCGATGTCGTGCACCGAGTAGGCCACGTCGTCGGCCCAGTCCATCACCTGGGACTCCAGACACGGCCGACCGTGCGGCGCACCCGCGCGGACCCAGTCGGCGATCTCGGCGTCGTCGGCGTAGAACCCGAATTTGCCGCCGCCGGCCGGCCGGGGCCGCGGGTATTTGGTGACGGCGTCCAGCGCCGCCCGGGTCAGGTTGAGCCCGACGCTGCCGCCGCGGCCGTCGAGGACCTTCGGCTCAAGCCGGGTCAGGATCCGGAAGTTCTGCGCGTTGCCCTCGAAACCGCCGCACTCCGGGGCGATCTCGTCCAGCGCCCGCTCGCCGTTGTGCCCGTAGGGCGGGTGGCCGATGTCATGGGCCAGACCGGCCAGATCGACCAAATCGGGGTCGCAGCCCAGGGCCACGGCCATCCCCCGGCCGATCTGGGCCACCTCCAGGGAGTGGGTCAGCCGGGTCCGCGGGGTGTCGCTGTCCCGCGGGCCGACCACCTGGGTCTTGTCGGCCAGGCGGCGCAGCGCGACGCTGTGCAGGACCCGGGCCCGGTCGCGGGCGAAGTCGGTCCGGTGCTCGGCGCTGGTCCCCGGCAGGCTGGCCGTCTTCGCCGGTTCGGCCACCACCCGCTCCCGGTCTGCTTCGCCATAGCGGCCGGTCTGGTTGGTCGTCATCGTCACAGCAGTCTGCCAGTACGCCCTGGGCTGATCGTGCCCAAGTTTTGCTGGCAGCGGCGCGCGACCCACTACATTGGCGAACATGCGCCTAGCCCGTCTGTTCAGTCTGCTCGTCGCGATCTTCGCCGCCGCCACGCTGCTGGCCCCGTCCACCTCCGCCGAGCCGCCGTTCCGGCTACCCGACTACGTCACCGACAACGCGGGCGTGCTCAACGACCGGCAGCTGGCCGACGTCCAGCGCGCCGTCGACCAGCTCTACAGCGAACGCCGGGTGCGGCTGTGGGTGGTCTTCGTCGAATCCTTCGCCCCGCAGGGCGCGGTCGGCTGGGCCCAGCAGACTCAGAAGATCAGCGACCTGGGCAGCGAGGACGCCATCATGGCGGTCGCGACCAGGGATCGGTCCTACTCCTTCCTGGTCTCCCCGGCCGCCGCCGGCGGGAGCTCCACCAAGGTCGACAACATCCGGCGCGACCGCATCGAACCGGCGCTGCGCAATGGCGACTGGGCCGGTGCGGCGGTCGCGGCCGCCAACGGTCTGGCCAATCTCAAGGGCACCCCGGGCGGCCGGGGCGGTGAGGGCGGCTCGATGCTGGTTCCGCTGGTCGTCCTGGCCGGAGTCGGCCTGCTGGGTTTCGGCGGGATGACGCTGTGGAGCCGCAAGCGGCGCCGCAAGGCCCATGAGGCGGCGGTCAAGGCCGCCGGCACCATCGACCCCACCGACCCGCAGGCGCTGGCGTCGGTGCCCATCAACGCCCTCGACGATTTGTCCAAGTCGATCGTGGTGGAGGTCGACAACGCGGTGCGCACCAGCGCCAACGAACTGGTGCTGGCGGTCGAGGAGTTCGGGGAAGCCCAGACCGCGCCGTTCGCGGCCGCGGTCGACAATGCCCGCGAGACGCTCAAGCAGGCCTTCACCGTCCGCCAGAAGCTCGATGACAGCAAGCCCGAGCCGCTTCCCGAGCGCCGGGATCTGCTGACCCGGGTGGTGGTGTCGGCCGCACGGGCCAACAAGGAACTCGACACCCAGACCGAGGCCTTCCATCAGATGCGCGATCTGGTGATCAACGCTCCCGAGCGGTTGAACGCACTGACTCAGCAACTGGTGACGGTGACCGCACGCGTGGAACCCTCCGAACAGAAGCTGACCGAACTCAAGAGTGAGTTCGCCGAATCGGCGCTGGCGTCGGTGGCGCGCAATGTCAACGCCGCCCGGGAACGGATCGGGTTCGCCGACAAGGCGATCACCAAGGGCCGGGAGCTTGCCGCCAAGCCGGTGGCCGGCGAGGTCGGCGAACTGGTCGACTGTATCCGCGGCGGGGAATCGGCTCTTCAGCAAGCCAATACGATGCTCGACGCGGTCGACAGCGCGGCCAGCGACATTCGCAAGGCCGTCACCACGCTGCCCTCGGCGATCGCCGACATCCAGAAGGGCATCAACGAGGCCTCGACCCAACTCGCGCAGGGCGGCCTAGCGGTCGCCACGGAACTGTCGGCGGCACGTGACGTCGCCGTCAAGGCCGTCACCGCCGCACAGGCCAACGGCGCCGCAGATCCGCTGGGGGCCTTCACCCAGCTGACTCAGGCGGACGCCGACCTGGACCGACTGCTGGCCGACGTCGCCGAGGAGCGCGACGCCGCCGAGCGGCTGAAGAAGTCCTACGAGCAGGCGCTGTTCACCGCGCAGTCACGGGTGCGCTCCGTGTCGGACTACATCGACACCCGCCGGGGCAGCATCGGGCCGGAGGCGCGCACCCGGCTCAACGAGGCGGTGCGCCAGCTCGAGGCCGCCCAGATCGTCGCCAAGAACGACCTCAACGAGGCGATCAAGCGCGCCAACGGAGCCTCGATGCTGGCCGCGCAGGCCCAGCAGATCGCCAACGACGACGTGCAGGCCGGCCAGCGGCAGTACCAGTCGCGCTATCGCGGCGGACAGTCCGATATGGGCGCCATGGTCGGCGGCATCATCCTCGGCAACATCCTCACCGGCGGCTTCGGCGGCGGCGGTTACGGCGGCGGGTACAG
>VERS01000003.1 GCA_018882545.1 Mycobacterium sp. | reverse complement strand
ACCCCGAGCAGGTCGGTGGGCACGCCGAAGATCTCGGGCAGCGAGGCCCCGCCGCCGCCTCCGAGCACACCCCCGAGGACGCCCACGATGTCGCTGATCGAGAAGCTTGCGCCGGTGAGGCTGACCTCGGCGACGGCGGGAAGCGGCAGCTCGAGGTGGCGTGACGCCGGGATCGGCGGCGCGATCGCGATAGCACCGGCGCCGACGACGGCCGCGGTACCCGCAGTGAGGTATGAACGAACGGAAAGCTGCATTTTTGTCTGGTCTCCTTGGACGCGCCCACCGATAGTGAGCCTGAGACTAGCCTGAGTCCAAGCTAAGCGCCAAATGGGCCGACTGCGGCGCCGGACCGTCGGAGTGGTCGTTCAGCGGCCGCCCGCTAGTTCAGCTGGCCGGAAAGGTACAGCTGCGCCGACGCCTTGCGGCGGACCTTGCCGCTCGTCGTTATCGGAAGCGATCGTGGCGCAACCAGTTTCGCATCGGCCACTCGAACTCCGTGGTTTCGAGAAACCGCCGCTGTCAGCTCCTGCCTCATGATGTCGAGCCGGTCGGGATCGGCTTCCCTGACCTCGGCGATCACGACCAGTCGTTCGGCGTCCTCGTCGGCGATGGAGACGGCGGCGACCCTACCGCCGGTGATCTGGACGACCGTCGCCTCGATGTCGTCCGGATAGTGGTTGCGCCCGTCGACAATCAGCAGATCCTTCAAGCGGCCGATGATGAACAGCTCGCCCTCGAACATCACCGCGAGGTCACCGGTCCGCAACCACCGGCCCGCCGGCGATCCCGTCGGACTGGGCGCGAACTGCCCGTTGAAGGTCCGTTCGGTGGCCTCCGGGTTGCGCCAGTACCCGGATCCGACCTGATCGCCCTGCATCCACAATTCCCCGACCTCGCCGGGCGGCCTCTCCTGCCACCGTTCCGGATCGACGACCAGTAGCCGGCAGGTTCTCGGTGTGCCGGCGGTCACCAACTCCGAACCGGCCCCGGCGCACTCCTCCGCGTAACCGGCCGCCAGCTTCTCGGTGTCGAATCGCCGCACCGTCGGCGGCTTGCCCGCGGCCGAGGTCACCACGAACACCGCGGCCTCAGCCATACCCAGGGTGGGGCGCATGGCGGAGTCCGCCAGACCGTACGGGCCGAACCTGTCCTGGAATCGCCGCAACGTCGAGCCGAGAACCCGTTCGCCGCCATTGATCATGGCCAATACCCCACTGAGATCCAGCCCGGCCAGATCTGCCTCCGAACTCCGGCTGGCTGCGACGTCGAAGGCGAAATTCGGCCCGGCAGTGAAGACGTTGGGGTGAGCAGCCATCTGCTGGATCCACCGCACCGGCTTCTGCATGAACGCAACAGGGCTCATCAAGACGCCCGGCCGGCCCGAACGGAGCGGGCAGAACAATCCCAGGATCAATCCCATATCGTGGTAGAGCGGGGCCCATGAGACGACGGTCATGTCCGCGGGCGCCGCGCCGCCGCGACCCTCGAAATACTCGGCGAAAGCCTGGTCCACGTTGACGATCGCGTTCTTGTGGGTGATCTCCACACCGGCCGGCTGCCGGGTCGAGCCGGAGGTGTACTGGAGGTAGGCGATCGTCGGTGACGTCGGGGCGGCAACGAACTCTCTCGGCGAGTGGAAGTCCAATGCATCGACCTCGATGACCCGCGCCACCCGGCGACCGGCCTGCACCTGGACGTACTTGCGGATCTCGTCGACCACCGCGGAGGTGGTCAGCACGGCGGCCGGCGCGCAGTCTCCCAGCGCGCTGGAAATACGTTCGTCGTGCTGACCCGGTTGCGGGACCGACAGCGGCACGGCAATGAATCCGGCCTGAATCGCGCCGAGAACGGCGATGACGTACTCCAGCCCCTGCGGCGCCAGGACCGCCGCCCGGTCTCCAGCAGACCCGTGCTCGGCGATCGTCGCGGCCACAACGTTCACCCGGTCCCGCAGCTGCGACCAGGTCAGGCTCTCGGCGAAGCCGGCCGGGTCCACCTCGTAGTCGAGGAAGGTGAAGGCGGTGTCGTCGGGTTGTTGCTGGGCGCGGAGTTCGAGCAACGCAGGAATCGAGTACTCAAGATTCGTCACCGCAACGCCCTTTCGGTGGGTTCGGCCATCGAGGTTGCTGAGGTGCGGCCCCGAGCTAATCGGTAGTTCTTGCTGGCTCTGGCAAGATACCGTAGCCATTTGCTATCGCCGTGCGAGCTGTTGACTTTAGCGCCGGTCCGCCGACCGAGGGACTGTTTTCGCCGATCGTCGGCGCGGCCGGGTCGGGGCATCAGTCTCTCCTCAGGTCATCGGCGTGCCGGTACCGGACACCGGCGGGCCGACCGAATCATTCGGTTCGGTATCCGTCACCGACCACCCGGCCGGCAACGGCCACCCAGCCCCCGGGCAACCAGGTGGTCAAGATCTGCGATCCCCGGCCCTGGATGATGGTCAGATCGCGGCGCAAGTAGCCAGTCAGGCGAACGGCGGCCGAACCGGTGGCCTCGTCTTCGGGCACACCCGGTTCGTTGGCGAACATCCGGGCGCGGATCTGCCCGGGGCCCGACGATGAGCCGCGGTCGAGCCAGGCCCACAGGTAGTGATAGCGGTCATCGCCGTAGTCGGCAGGGTCGGCGGTGAGCACCTGATCCACCGATCCCAGGGCGTGGATGACGAACTCGGGTCCCCATTCGGCCCGCGCCACGACGGCGGTCCGGTCGTGGGCGTAGCGAACCTGCAATTCCCCGGCCGCCACCTGCAGCGTCTCAACGGGGGTCCCGCGCTCACGCAACCACCACGCGGCCCCCACCGTGGGGTGCCCGGCGAAGGGCAATTCGGTTGTCGGGGTGTAGATCCAGGCTCGCGCCGTCGTGGCCCCGGCCGCGGGCAGGTCGACGAACACCGTCTCGCTGTAACCCAGATACCTGGCCAGCGCCTGCCGTCGGGGCGCCGGAACGGCGGCCGCATCGACGACGCCGAGAGGGTTGCCGAAATCGCCTGCCGCGTTGGTGAACACGCGAAGCACTGCGATCTCGATTCCCGCCGCGGGCAAGTCGGTCATGAGATGCCTGCAGCCCGCAGCGCGGCGGCGGCGTCACGCACGATCATCGCGGTGTGTTCCACCGAGGATCGCCCGGGCTGCCCGCTCGGCGATGAGCATCACCGGTGCGTTGGTGTTTCCCGAGGTGATGGTGGGCATCGCCGATGCGTCGACCACGCGTAGTCCGGCGACCCGGTAGACCCGACAGTCGGTGTCGAGCACGGTGGCCTCTGACCGCGGATTACCCTGGGCATCAACGAATCCCATCGCACATGTGCCAACCGGATGGAAGATCGTGGTGCCCAGTTCGCCGGCCGCCCGCTTCAATTCGTCGTCGCTGTTCAGATCCGGTCCGGGAAGCATCTCCTGCGGGCGGTAGCGGGCCATCGCCGTCGCCGCCATGATCCGCCGCGTCATCCGCAGGCCGCGCACAGCTGTCACCCGATCGGCATCGGTGGACAGGTAGTTGCAGGAGATCCTGGGCGCGGCAAGGGGATCCGAACCGGCGAGGCGCACATGACCACGTGAGCTTGGCCGCAGGTTGCACACCGAGGGAGTGATCGCCCCGAATTGATGCAAGGGTTCGCCGAACTTGGGCAGGGACAACGGCTGCACGTGCCACTCCAGATCGGCTCCGGGCATCGAGGTGTCGCTTTTGGCGAACGCCCCGAGTGTGGAGGGCGGCATGGTCATGGGGCCCGATCGCAGCAGCAGGTACTGCAGCCCCATGCCGGCGCGGGTAAACCAGTTGCGATACAGCGTGTTCACCGTGCGGGCGCCGCTGACCCGGTAGACCGTTCGAAGCTGCAGGTGATCCTGGAGGTTCTCGCCCACACCCGGCAGGTGGACCGCCACCGGCACGTGATGCTCGCGCAGCAGGCCGGCCGGGCCAAGACCGGAAACCTGCATCAGATGCGGCGATCCGATGGCTCCGGCGCTGAGAATCACCTCGCGGCGGGCTGCGACGTCGAGGGTCCGGCCGTCCTTGAGGACCGTCAGCCCGGTGACGCGGTGCCGGGCTGTGGTCCAGGCACCGCGGCGCTGCTGCTCGTCGACCTGGTCGTCGAGCAGGAGCCGGATGGCCTGGGTGCGGATGTAGACGGTGAGGTTGGGTCGGTGTGTGACGGGGTGCAGGAATGCGTCGGCCATCGACCAGCGCCGGCCCCGCCGCTGGTTGACGTGAAAATACGCACTGCCGGCGTTGTCCCCACGGTTGAACTCCTCGATCGGGGTGATGCCCACCTCGGCGGCGGCGGCCTGCCAGGCGTCCAGGATCTTCCAGCGCACCCGCGGCCGCTCGACGCGGATCTCGCCACCGACGCCGTGCCAGTCGTCGGCCCCGCCGAAGTAGTCCTCCAAATCCTTGTAGATGGCCAGCGTTTCCCCCGGGCGGTCCGGTCCACCCCAGAGCCACCGCTGGTCACCGGTGGCCCGGGCCCACAGTTCGTAATCGGAGGCCTGCCCGCGCATGTGGATCATGGCGTTGATCGACGAACTGCCGCCGATCACCCGGCCACGCGCGTAGAGAATGCTGCGGCCGGCCAGACCCGGGTCGGCCTCGGTGTTGAAGCACCAGTCGGTTCTGGGGTTGGCGATCGTATACAAGTAGCCCACCGGCACTTTGATCCAGAACCAGTCGTCGTCACCGCCGGCCTCGATCAGCAACACCCGGTGATCAGGATTGGCGCTGAGCCGATTGGCCAGCAGGCAGCCCGCGCTGCCCGCGCCCACGACGATGAAGTCGAACTCGGGGATCGCGGCCATGCCGATCACCGCTTCAGGCTGGGGGTGGTGTGAAGGACAGCAGGATCCCGGAGAAGTCCGGGCTGTACCTGTCCCAGAGCGCGGCGTTGGTTTCGGCATTGATCACGAACACCCTGCCGCCCCTGAGGAAGAAGAGCTGATGGGACCGTCCGCCGGGCAGGATGTCGCCCCGGACGTCGACGGCCGTCGTTCCGTTCGGAAAGGAAATCAGCTGCCGGCTGGTGGGCGCCCAGGTCAGTCCTTGCGCGAGCAGATCCTGTTCGCGGGCGGCCAGTATCTGGTTGGCGGCGGCGTTGAGCGGGAGGTCAGTGGGGGCGACGCGGATGACCACCAGCGCCTGGCTTTCGGGATCGCGGATCTGGACGACGGCGGGATCGGCACCGTCTACCCGCCAGCCCACCGGATAGCTGATCGACCACCCGTTGGCCGGATCGAGGTAGCGATCCATGCCGGGGTTCGGTGTCGCCGGAAACGACGGCCTCGGCGCGACAGGGGCCGCAACTGCTTGGGTTGCACCGTTCGCCGGGCCACACAGCAGGACGGCAGCCAGGACAGCGGCGAAACGAACAGCACCCATAACGACTCCCATGCGTAAAACCACGATCCAGACGCGGATCTAGAGCCTAGTCCCGTCAGATCGCATCCGACTGCGTCAGATCCCGCCGGCAGACGCTTTCGTGCTTTCCTCCTATTTTGGGCCCGGACGCAGCTAGCGTTTGAAGCCGTTCTGGCAGAGCAAACTACGGAGGTAGCGTGCGTTACGTAGCTATCACGGCGTGCCCGACGGGCATCGCCCACACGTATATGGCGGCGGAAAAACTGCAAGTGGCCGCGGCCGAAGCGGGCCACCAGATCAAAGTCGAGACGCAGGGTTCGATCGGTGCGGAGAACGTCTTGACCGCCGCGGACATCGCCGCCGCCGATGCGGTGATCATCGCGGCGGACAAGAACGTCGAACTCGACCGTTTTGCGGGCAAGAAGGTACTCAAGGTTGGGGTCGCCGACGGGGTCCACAAACCCGCCGAACTGCTGGAGCGCGCGGTCAACGCGCCCGTTCAAGGGGGAACCGTCGCCGCCGCGGCCGACGAGAAGGCCGGCCTGGGTGCGACTCTCTACCGGGCGTTGATGGCCGGCGTCTCGCCGATGATCCCCTTCGTGGTCGTCGGTGGCCTGCTCATCGCCGTCAGTCTGTCGCTGGGCGGTACCCCGGACGCTGAAGGTGGCCTGGTCGTGCCGGAGGGCTCCTTCTGGTGGAAGATGCTGCAAATCGGGACCATCGGTTTCCAGATGATGATCCCGATCCTGGCGGGCTTCATCGCGATGTCGATCGCCGACCGGCCCGGTCTGGTGCCCGGCATGATCACCGGCATCGTGGCCAACACCGGATCGCTCTACAACTCGGAGGCGGGCTCGGGCTTCCTGGGGGCGATTCTGGCCGGCTTCCTGGCCGGGTATGTGACGTTGGCGATCAAGCGCGTGAAGGTACCCAAGTTCATGGCCGGCATCATGCCCATCATCGTCATCCCGATGTTCGCCACCGTCGTCTCCTCGCTGGCCTTCATCTACGTGCTGGGCGCGCCCATCGCCAGCCTTTTCGCCGCTCTGACCAACTGGCTGTCGGGGCTGACCGGCGCTAACGCCGTCGTGTTGGGCGTCATCCTGGGCCTGATGATCGCCTTCGACATGGGTGGTCCGGTCAACAAGGTGGCGTTCCTGTTCGGTGTCGGTTTGATCGCCACCGGCCAGACCGGACCGATGGGCATGATCGGCGCCGCGATCGCCACCCCCGCGATCGGGCAGGGCCTGGCCACGGTGCTGCGCCGCAAGCTCTACGACGATTCCGAGCAGGAGTTGGGCCTGGCCGCGATGTTCATGGGCTTCTTCGGAATCACCGAGGGCGCAATTCCGTTCGCCGCAGCCGATCCCGCGCGGGTCATCCCGGCCAACATGGTCGGTGGGGCCGTCGCCGGGGCAACCGCGGCGCTTTTCGGTGCGGCCAACTCCGTCCCCCACGGCGGTGGGATCGTCGCCCTTCTGGGCGCGGTGCAGGGCGTTCCCGGCTACCTGATCGCGATCGCGCTGGGTTCCACCGTGACCGCCCTGATGACCGTCGGCCTGAAGTTGCGCCACCAGGCCAAGCAGCCGGACGCCGTGGAGGAAACCGCCGCCGCACTGGAGCATTCGGCCGTCGGATCCGGGGCCGGGGTTGCCACGGCCGTTGCCGCGGTGACCACCGCCCCGGCCAAAGTTGGTTTGGCCCAGTACATCACCGCCGACACAGTCGCCGTCGAGCTGGCCGCGACTCACCGGGACGCCGCAATCGCCGAGTTGGTCGGCATCGCCGCCCGAACCGGGCGGGTCAACGATCCTGCCACGGTGGTCGCCAGCGCCGTGGCCCGCGAGGCGACGGTGAGCACCGGCCTCGGCGACGGGATCGCGATTCCACACGCCAAGACAGACGCGGTCTCCGAGCCGGTCGTGGTGTACGCGCGTTCACGCGCAGGAATCGACTGGTCAAGCCGGGACGGAAAACCCGTCTCGGAGCTGTTCTTGATCGCGGTGCCCGAGCGGGCCGCCGGCGACACCCATCTGACCATCCTGGGCGCCCTGTCCCGCAAGCTCGTCAACGGGCAGTTCCGCGCCGAACTGTCCGCCGCCGACCCGGATCGGGCCTACGAACTGCTCGCCGGCGTGCAGTGAGCAGGCAGTGAGCAGGCAGTACATGCGCGGTCACCTGAGCTAGTCCTGGTCTGACGTCGGGCTGCCGTAGTCCCAAGACAGTGTTCTGACGGGGGTCATGCGAATGTAGGCCGCGCCCGGTCGGGGTGCGGTGGGCCATTCGGGCTCGGGCACGCCCCGTGCCCGGGCGCCTTCCCTGGCGAGCTCCAGTGCTTCGCTGTGGTCGCGGACGATG
This sequence comes from Mycobacterium sp., assembly GCA_018882545.1. Classification (GTDB taxonomy): domain Bacteria; phylum Actinomycetota; class Actinomycetes; order Mycobacteriales; family Mycobacteriaceae; genus Mycobacterium. The sequence goes on along the minus strand of VERS01000003.1, from coordinate 8,168 downwards.
CGCGCGTGACCCTGGAACATCACTCCCCGGATGTCTGCCATGCTCGAACCGTCCTCGAGCAGGACACTCACGTTCGGATTGCGTTCGACGTTGGCAACTTTGCGGGTCCCGTCACGCACGCCCATGACGATGTCGCGGTCGAGGCGAAAGAAACCAAGGGGTACCGAGTGCGGGAACCCGTCGTTGTCGATGGTGCTCAGGATCGCCCAGCATGGACGGCTGTCGAGATAGGCCTCGATTTGTTCGGCACTCAGTTTGCGTGGCATACGGCGAGATTATCGCTATGCGGGCTTGAGATTTCAGAGTCGGGCGTCTTGGCGTCCGAGCGTCTCCGCGGCGGTGAGCCACTTCTGCCGTTTGGGCGCGTTCGAACCGCGAATCGGCCCGAAGGTGCTTCTACGCACCGGCTTGACGCCGCAGAATCCCAGGATTGTTCGGCGCATCATCTGGTGGCCGGGTTGGCGGAACACCAGCCGGTAGTACCACGCGGGGGTGTCCATGGTGACCAGCAGACGGCCCCGCCGGCCGGCCAGCAAGCGGTCCCAGAGGGGTGAGTTCGCGCGGTATCGGAACGCGAATCCGGGAAGCAGGACGCGGTCGATGAACCCCTTGAGCAGAGCCGGCATCGAACCCCACCAGTTGGGATAGGCGAACACCAGCACATCAGCCCAGCGAATCGTCTCCTGTGCGGAAACCAGATCGGGTTCGAGTTGCTGAATTTCGGCGTAGCCGTGCCGCAGCACCGGATCGAAGGCGAGTTCGCCGAGATTGACCTCCCGCACGGTCGCTCCGGCGGCGCGCGCACCCGCGGCGTAGGCGCGGGCAATGGCCCCGCAAAAGCTCCCGCTGTCGGGATGGCCGAGGATCACGGCGATGTTTGCGGTTCGAGACGTCACGACCTTCCCCTGTCTGGTTGCCGCCCAATGATCGGCCTGGTCGGTGCGGTGCCCGCCGTGTGGCGAACGGTCCAGTCCGGGCTGCGCTGTCGGCTCACCCCGACCTGGGCCACTCCAACCTGCGATCTATGATTACGGATAACACATTCCTTACTTTCGCACACGTACGCGTCCAGTCCGACGAGGGGATTCCCGTGATGACACGATCCAGAACACTCAGCAGCGCCGTTGTCTGTGCCCTGGCTCTGTTCGGGGTGGCGCCGGCGCCCGCCAACGGGGAGACCGTCGACCTTGGGGACACCGCCGATATCGACCTCGTGGACATTGAGGGCGCTTCGGACGCGGAGAACGCCGCCGATCTTGAGATTGACCAGCTATGGACGATCGCCGACCTGCGGCCCAGCACGGACGTGATTCCCTACCGGGTGGTGGGCACCCTGTGGGAGGCGACCGCCACCGCCGCGCTCGAGGACGGGGGGGTTCCGGTCATTCCGGGGTTTTTCGCCCGATCGGACTCCGGCAGCTATCCGGTCCTGTGGAACGTTCCCAGCAACCTGGGGGTCAGCCCGGCCGCGCTGCCGCCGGCGGGTTCGGTTACCGGAAAGTTCTACTTCGACGTCACCGGGCCGACGCCCACGAGCGTTGCCTACCTCGACTCCGAAGGGGAACTCATCGAGTGGCAGACCCCGGGCGGCTGAGCTGACCTGCCCCGTGTCGGGGGTGGCCCGCCGGGCCGTTGCGTCCCGGCGCGGGGTTCGCCCTTCAGCTTTCGGACGCCCAGGTGTTCACAGCAGCGGTCATTGCGGCTGTCGGCCACCTCGACCAGTCGGGCATTGGGCAGACCCCGACCACGCCGCCGCCGACATCGAGACCGTCCTGTTTGCGCTCCTCGAGGGACTACGGGCGCGATGCGGGTGAACCCGTGGTCGCGTCGACGTCCCAGTCGGTGAGGCCGGCGGTGGCGAGTTCGCGGTCGAGCAGGCGGCACAGTTCGTGCTCGCCGAGGTGCTCGATCCGCCGGGCCGCCTGACCGACAGCGACACCAGCCAGCGTCGGGCGGCCGGTAACGGCCGAGATATCGATGACGGTACCGATGGCGGCCGTGCCGATCAGGTGCACCGGACGATCCGGCGGCCACCACACTTCGTCGAAAAGGGCGACCACTTTGGTGATCGGTCCGACCCCGATGGAGGCGATCGCGTCAACGACGTCGGCGGGCAGGCCCGGCTCGAAGGCGATGCGGCCGGCTGCCAGCGCACCGATGGGCACAGCCACCACGACGGCGTCCACCTCCACCTCGCCGTCGACGACCCAGCCGGCGCCGCGCATCCCCAGCGCGCCGACGCGGTGTCCCCGTCGCAGATCGAGGCCGTCGGCGAGATGCTCGGCCAGCGCCCCGAGGTCGCTGGTGACCAGGTGGTCGCCGCCTGGGAGTTCGTAGTCCTCGAAGCCGCCGTTGGCTGCCAGATCATCCATCGGCGCACCGAAGAGACCTTCGCAGACGGCAGTGATCGACGACTTCAGCGCATCGCGCACCGGTGGGGTGAGGTCGGCGGTGGTGAGGGTCTGGTCGAGCGCGCTGGCCACGCTGACCCCGGGCGCGGCGGCCTCGAACCGGTCGAACAGCATCTTCTCGGCCGCGTTGACCGCCTCGACCTGCTCGACGGCGAGCCGACCCGATCCGGCGGCGAAGTAGGCCGGCCGCGACCAGTCGTCGGCAATGAAAGACACCAATTCGCGTAACGGATGGCCCTCGATGCCGTGCAGCCACCCCGCACCCAGCGGCACGGGAACACCGGTGGACCAGTCGGCGGCGATACGGCCCCCGGCCGCGGTCTTCGATTCGAACACCATCACGCTGCACCCGGCGGCCTGGAGTCGCCGGGCCGCCGCGAGACCGGCCAGCCCCGCACCCACCACAGCTACCCGCCGGCGGGCGAGGTCGGCCACCACCTGCTCGGCGGCCCGCTCCCCGGTAAACCAGGCGCCGTGCATGGTGGCCGGGAAGTCGGCCGAGGTCGCCTCGCCGGCGAACCACAGCCCGGGCAGGATCTGCTCGCTCAGGCGTCGCCGGTGCGCCGGCGTACCGCCCAGGCGCAGATACGAGTACGCGCCACCGTGGTCGGGGTCGCTGCACCAGTGGGTGCCCACGGCGCGGCGCGCGGCGCGGGGATGGGTGCTGCGGGCCATCACCACGGCCGGTTGCCCCTGACTGTGGACACCCGCCACCACGCTCCATCCCCGGTCGGCCCAGAACTGTTGCTGGCCGGCGGTGAAGAGGTGCACCACCTCGTGCCCGTCGGCCAACGCACCGGCCATCAGCGCCTCGGTGAGCGCTCTCGAGACACCCCGCCCGCGTGCCGCCGGCGCCACGAACATGCTGGCCAGCCAGGGAGTGAGGTGCTCGAAGCCGGGCAGGTCGTCGGTCACGGCCAACGACACCGAGCCGATCACGGCCTCGGCGGTGCGCGCGGGGCCGTCGAACGCGACCCAGGTGCGATCGTGTGAGCCCGGTTCGGCCATCGTCTCGAACTCCCGCACGGCGACGCGAAAGTTCCACACGTCGTCGGCGTACAGGTGGCCCCACTCGGCGTGGTGCCAACCTGCCAGCACGGGCGCAAGATGCCCGAGCCCGGTGAGGAGTTCGATCTGCACATCGGGCGTCATCGTGGTGCCCTCCACGGAGTTGAAGACGGAAGCTGTCCCATCGTTTCAAGGTGCTGAACGGCATCGTGAAGAACACCACGAACCAGCGGATCCTCTCCCTTCGGACCCACACCATCCGCGATCTGACTGCCGAGGACCTGCGCCTGGCCGTCGGCGGAAGGTCAGGCAGCGCCGGCAGTGGTCATAGCGCCGGCTCGGGGAGCGATCGCCGCGGCACCTACCGCAGCAGCAGCGGCGACACCATGCCCACCCAGTTCGGCAGGCCGGCGGCGTCAGCCGTCTGACTTGGCTCGCAACGCCAGCGCGAAACCGACCTGGTGGTCGCGTTTCGGGCTAGTGTGCAAGCGATTTCGGTATATCCGCCCGCAGATAGATTTTCGGCATCTACGGCCGCAGACATACGAGGTGAGCACCGTGAGCGCAGACACCGGCGCCGGCTATCAGACCGTCTTCCGCGAAAGCTGGCGGGAGCGCCAGTCGGCAGGCAACCGGCTCGGTGATCTCATTCGGCAGCCGGGATGGCTGGATGCAGGCCTTGTCGGCCTGGGCGTCCTGCTCGCCGCCGGCGCGGTGGCCGCGGGCACGGTGACCGTCGCCCGCACTGCCGCTTACCCCGCGGTGGTGGACGGTACGACGGTGTCCGCGGTCCGCGGCTCCGGGCCGACACCGGCCGTCGGATCCCCCGCGCAGTTCCGGGATACGTCCGCTGCCGAGATCGGGGCGACCGTGGTTTCGGTATCCGCAACCGAGGTAGTCGCCCGGCTGAGCCGACCGGCATCGGAATCTGCGGGTCAATTGCTGGTGCCGTTGGGCCGGGAACGACTGCTCGACTTGCTGGCACCCAGGATCAGGTGAGCGTGGGCCGGGTCCGGCGCGCGATTCCCTACATCGCGCAGGTCGAGATCGCGGATTGCGGGGCCGCGGCGATGGCGATGGCGCTGGGCTACCACGGTCGCCACGTCTCACTGGCCGAGATGCACGACGCTGTCGGCACCGGGCGCGACGGTGTCGACGCGCTCGCGCTGACCCAGGCCGCGACCTTCTACGGTCTGCGGGCCCGCGGTGTGGCCACCGAGTTGGGCGATCTGCGGGTGCTGCCCCGTGGAACCGTGCTGCATTGGGGCACATCACATTTCGTGGTACTGGACTCGGCGTCGCGGCGCGGGGTGACGATCGTCGACCCGTTGGTGGGACGCTACCGGGTCGGCTGGCCGGCCGCCGACGAGCTGTACAGCGGTGTGGCGATCATCCTCGAGCCCGGCGGCGATTTCGTCGCGGGCGGTCGGCCGGCGCTGGGAGTGCTGCACTACATGCGGCGGCTGATGGCCTCGGCCACCGGGATCGGCAAGATACTGGCCACGTCGGTTGTCGTACGGGTGATGGCGCTGGCCGTACCTGTCCTGACCGGCGTGGTCGTCGACGAGGTGGTGCCTACCGGCGATGGACACCTGCTGACGGTGCTGGCCGCGGTGACGGCGGCGCTGATCATTTACACGATGGTGGCGACGTTCCTGCGGGCGCACCTGCTGCTGCGCCTGCGCAGCCGACTCGACGTCGACATGACGCTGGGCTTCTTGGAGCACCTGGTCGACCTGCCGTACGCGTTCTTCTCGAAACGCTCATCGGGCGACCTGATGATGCGGCTGCGCAGCAACGCCGTCGTCCGCGAAATCCTGACTACGGGCAGCATCGCCGCGATGCTCGACGGCGTCCTGGCGGCGGTGTACCTCGTCGTGATCATCGCCCTCTCGCCGGTCTTGGGCGCACTCGTTGCGGCGTTGGCGGCCGCCGAGGTCGCGGTGCTGCTGGCGGCACGTCGACGCAATCAGAATCTGATGGGTGAGTCGCTGGCCGCCGAGGCGCGTGCACAGTCCTATGCCTATGAGATGTTCTCGGCGGTGGAGACCCTGAAGGCCGCCGGCGCCGAACGACGGGCGGTGTCCCACTGGTCGAACTTGTTCATGGCCGAACTGAACGTCGCGCTGCGCCGGGGCCGCCTCGCCGCCGCGGTGGAGACCGCCGCCGCGGGGTTGCGGCTGGTCTCGCCGATCGCGGTTCTGCTCGTCGGCGCTCACCTGGTGACGACCGGGCAGCTCTCCCTGGGGACCATGTTGGCGCTGGCGGCCTTGGCCACCGCCTTCCTGGAGCCGCTGTCAACGCTGGTCGGCACCACACTGCAGCTCCAACTGCTCGGCAGCTACCTGAGCCGTCTCGACGACGTGTTCAGCACGCCGACCGAGACCGCCGGCCGGGACCTTTCCCATGCGCCCCGGCTGACCGGTGCGGTGCGCGCCGAACAGCTGACCTTCGGCTACACCCAGACCGGCCCGCCGGCCGTCGACGGCGTCGACCTCGACGTGCGGCCGGGGCAGGTGGTGGCCATCGTCGGGCGTTCCGGGTCGGGCAAGTCCACCCTGGGGCGACTGCTGTTGGGCCTGTATCCGCCGACCGCCGGCCGGGTGCTGCTCGACGGAGTCGACCTGGCCACCCTCGACCCTCGCAGCGTGCGGTCCCAGATCGGTGTCGTCACCCAGGACCCCTACATCTTCGGGCTGTCGATCCGCGACAACGTGAGCCTGGGCGATCCCGGCCTGCCGCTGGAACGGCTGCAGGAAGCCGCCGAACTTGCCGGTATCGCCGCGGACATCGACGCGATGCCGATGGGCTGGGACACCCCCCTCGTCGATGCCGGCGCCAGCCTTTCCGGTGGGCAGCGTCAGCGCCTGGCGTTGGCCCGCGCCCTGGCCGGCCGACCACGAATCCTGTTGCTCGACGAAGCCACCAGCAGCCTCGACACCGTCACCGAGTCGCGGGTCCAGGCCAACCTGGCCGCTCTGGGGTGCACCGTCATCCTGATCGCGCACCGGCTGGCCACCGTCGTCGATGCCGACCAGATCGTCGTGATGGACTCCGGTCGGATCGTCGAGGTCGGTGATCACGACACACTGGTGGCTGCCGGCGGCGCGTACGCCCAACTGGTGATGAGCCAGCTCATCCCGAAGGCCGCGCCGTGATGGGACGGTGCTGCAATGGCTGAATCACTGCGTCCCAGCGGGTTTTTCGTGTTGCGTGCACCGCTGCTTCCGTGGGAGGAGTTGGACCGCCTGCGCGTCGATCCCCACTATGCACACGACCTGGCGGCGCGACCGGCCGTCACCGAAGCGCTGCACCTGGCATCGCCGGCACTGCTGCGCCGCTGGGCGGCCGGGGCACCGGACCCCCGGATGACCGCCGCCGTGACCGCATACCTGGTGCGGATGTGCAGTCGTGCGACTCCGTTCGGGCTTTTCGCCAGCTGCGCGACGGGGATGGTGGGCGACACGACCGCTCTGGTGGTGGACGGTATCGACGGCACGATGCGCCACAGTCGCCCGGACACCGCCGTGCTGGCCACCCTGGTGGAGAGACTGCTGGCCGACCCGCAGACGCGCGCCCGGATGATCGTCGAACCGAACTCCAGCCGCTACCGCGCCGCCGGCGCATGGCGTCTCATCGACAGCCGCGTACACGACGGCCACCGCAGCCACCACCTTGTGGTCGTCGAGGACGACGCGGCGCTGCAGTCGGCGCTCCGCGCGGCTTCCGGGGGAGCCACCGTCGACGCGGTCGTGGAGGCGGTGTCATCCGAGACGGGTTTCGACCCCGACGAGGTGCGCGGTTACGTCGACGCACTCGTCGATGCCCAGGTCCTGACGGCGATGGCCGAGCCCGCCGTCACCGGCCCCGAACCGCTGGCCCACGTGACGGCGGCACTGCGACGCCAGGGTTTCGCCGACACCGTCGAGGTGCTGGACCGGGTGGCTGCGGAGCTGACCGCCCTTGACGCCGCCGGGCTCGGTAACCGGCCGGACGCCTACGCGGCACTGTCCGAAACCCTGCTGGAGCTGGCCGGCGGCGGCGACGAGTCGCGACTGGTCCAGGTCGATCTGCACCGGGCCGGGTCGGGACTGACACTGGGCGGTGACGTGGTCCGGCAACTGGCCGAGGGCATCGCCCTTCTGCATCGGGTCGCACCCACCGCCCAGAACGCATCGCTGCACCGATTCAAAGAGGCGTTTCGCGCGCGCTACGAGGATCGTGCGGTACCGCTGATGGAGGCCCTCGACGAGGAGATGGGAGTCGGGTTCAACCCGTCGAAACACCCCGCCGCCGACCAGTCGCCGCTGCTTGCCGGCATTGACCTCGGCGGGCTTCCCCCCGACGGGTCGTTCACCCCGCGCGACGCGGTTCTGCTCGACCTGCTGATCCGCACCCGCGAGTCCGGCGTGGCCAGCCTGGAACTCGACGCCGACACCGTCGCCCGGCTCGCCACCGCCGAGCAGCTGCCACTCCCCGACGCACTGGCCGTAACCGCGACCGTGCTCGACGACGGCATCGAAATCCTCAACGTCTACGGCCCGTCGGGCGCTCAGTTGCTCGGCCGGTTCTGCCACGGCGATCCCCGCCTGGCGGCCGCTGTCCGGGAGCATCTGCGCGCCGAGGAGGCCAAGGCCCCGGGCGTCGTCTTCGCCGAAGTCGTCCACCTGCCCGAGGGCCGGATCGGCAACATCCTGGCGCGGCCGGTCCTGCGGGACCACGAACTGGTTCTGCTGGGCCGCTCGGGGG